>CAYTJI010000156.1:0-5307 GCA_964438065.1 uncultured Desulfobacteraceae bacterium
ATTTGACTTGTTTTTTCGACCCGAATTCTTTTTCAAATCCAGGTATCCTGATTTACGGGGGATTCGGGATTTTGCAGAACAGGCACGCTTCTTGCTGAAAGAACATTTGGTTGCATGTGCAGGGCCGGCCGCAGGGCTCCGGACCCGGACGGGAGTCCTGAGCGGGTGCCGTGCCGGCCGTTCATCACCCTGATATGCAGGGGGAAAATATGGGAAAATTATCCGCCGCACTTGAAAGGCACCAGCAGGAGAAGACCATAAAGGCGAAGCCGCTGAGCACTGAAGGTCCCCAGCCTGATACCGTGGTGATGAACCGCCTGGATCCCAGGCTGGTCGTGTGTTCAGCACCCGGATCCCTGGAGGCGGAGAATTTCAAGGTCCTCAAGAGCCAGATTCTTTTCCCGAAACAGGGCTCAAGCCCCAGGGTCGTCATGGTGACCAGTGCGCTTCCCGGTGAGGGGAAGACATTTGTGGCCGCCAACCTGGCCGTGAGCCTGGCCCAGGGCGTTCATGAGCACGCCTTGCTGATGGACTGCGACTTTCATCACCCCAACATTCACCACATGCTGGGCTATGCCAACAAGGCGGGGCTGCAGGAGTATCTCACCGGCAAGGCGCAACTGTCCGAGCTGCTCATCCGCACCGGAATCGAAAAATTGTCTCTGCTGACCGCGGGGGTTTCTGTGCCCGACCCGTCTGAACTGCTCACATCCGCTACCATGAAAGGGCTTTTTGAGGAACTGAAGGGCCGGTACCCGGACCGCTATATCATTGTTGACAGCGCGCCCAGTCACCTCATGGCGGAAGTCAGTGTGTTGTCCAATTATGTGGACGGCATTATTTTTGTGATAAAGGCCGGAAGAGCCCCCAGGAGAATCATCGATGATGCCATCGAAAGGCTGGGGAAGGAAAAAATCTTCGGCATTGTTTTCAACGGGTATGACAAGGCGACGAAAAGCTACGACAGTTATTACAGCAAATACTACAAAAAATCCAATGTCGGCCGGTAGGCCACAGGTCGAATCCGCGAGGCCTTCAGGGCCGCATACAGGCTGGTTTTGTTAACGCCCTGTTTTTATAGAGTTACAGAATATCTATAATAACCAATGGGTTACATGAGATTTAGCATGTAACTCAAGGGGCGGAGCTGTGCCAGTGGGCCACAGACCCACACAGATGACACAGATAAACCAGGGAACTCAGCCAAAGACCCACACGGACACAGACAGGTCAGGCTCAAATCACATTCTTTGGATCCCTCCGGTGATTCTGACCATGGCTTATTCGTCGATTGGGAAAAAATCGTTCATCTTTCAAAGGTCACTTTTATTTGCCTGTGGCCGTCCGTGTGGGTCTTTGGGTGAAAAGGAGATTTTCCATGGATGGAATTAAAATCTGCCGGCGGTGCGTCCTTCCCGAAACATTTCCCGGCAGCAATTTCGACGATCAAGGTGTCTGCCGGTACTGCATTAAAGAAGGCCCAGCCCTGGCAAAGGCCGGTGAAAAGAGGGCATCGTACCGGGCCGCTTTTGACAGACTCATATCGGAGCTTAAGGGTCTGGCCCCCGTTTACGATGCAATCATGGCATACAGCGGCGGCAAGGACTCCACGTATACCCTGAAACTCCTGAAGGAGCGTTATGATCTGCGTATCCTTGCATTCACTTTCGACAATCATTTCATATCTCCCGTGGCGTGGGATAACATCGAAAGAGTGACGGATGGCCTTGGAATCGATCATATCCGTTTCCGGCTGCCGTGGCCTGCCGCACAGCGTGTGTTTACTTTGACTGCCAGGGAAGACGTCTTTTCAAAAACCACACTGCTGCGGGCGAGCAGCATATGCACGGCCTGCATCGGCCTGGTAAAAAGCCTGGTGCTGAAAACAGCGCTTGAGATGTCCATCCCCCTGGTCGCGTTCGGCTGGTCCCCGGGTCAGGCCCCTATTCAATCCGCTATCATGAAGACCAATCCGGCCTTGATCCGTCAGACCCAGGGCGCATTGAAAAAGGCATTTCCCGCAGATGTCCGCAATCTTCTGGACAGGTACTTTATTCCGGAATCCGTCTATGAAACTTGTGGGGACCGTTTTCCGCAGAATATCCATCCGCTTGCTTTTTTCGATTATGATGAAACGCATATCAAGCAGGAACTGGCTCACATGGGATGGGTGGCCCCCGCGGACACGGACACCAACTCATCCAACTGCCTGCTCAATGCCTTTGCCAATCAGGTCCATATCGAGCGAAACGGGTTTCATCCGTATGTCTGGGAGATTGCCAACATGGTACGGCAGGGCGTGATGGATCGGGACGAAGGCATGGAAAAGATATACACGGAACAGAATACGGACATGGTTGAATACGCAAGAAAAAGGTTGGGACTATGAGTGAAACAAGGGATCAGATCAGAGCTTTTATCGTAGAAAATTTTCTTTTCGGCAGTGACGACGGGTTGACGGATGACGCATCCTTCCTGGAGGAGGGCATCATTGATTCCACGGGCATACTTGAACTGGTGAATTTTCTGGAAGAGACATTCGGGATTTCTGTGGAAGACGAGGAACTTGTGCCGGAGAACCTGGATTCCATTAATAATGTGGTGGCGTATCTGAAAAGAAAAACCTGAATCCGGGCCACAGACCCACACGGACGGACACAGACAAATTTGATGGACGTAAATGATGAGACCTTCCCGGCGAGACCTTTGAAAAACGACCACTTTTACACCAACTCGGCGTCCGGCTCAAATTATAATCCTCGAAATATTCAATATATTCCTGCGGTTATTCACGCCATGACGTGATTCGCCTTTCCTCCCGCTTATCAGCGGGAGATCTTCGACTTGATTTGGCACAAAATCAGTCATTTTTCAAAGGTCTCAGAGCGGGTTCCGATAACGCTGACAAGTTTCACACAATGCATAGTAAAACCCTGCGCCGAAGGCGATTGTGTTTTGCCGGTTTCATCCGGAAACCGGCAAAGAAATCCAGTCAATCCGGTCAATCCTGTCTAAAAAAATGTTCCGACAGGATCTACAGGATTTACAAGATCATTTGCCTCCCGCGCTGCGGGAGCCAAATACGATATCCGCTTTGCGGAGAGAAGTTGAGCATTTGTCAAATGGAAATTCCGATGGCGCCAGGGATTTCCTCTAGAGGAAGAAATGGTCGTTGCCACGGGCCATGGGTGTTTGCATGGTTGCGTCCGGCAACCATGCAAAAAAATCCGGTCAATCCATGCCTGCCCCGCGTGTGGCGGGGTAAATCCTGTCTAAAAGAAATATTCAGACAGGATCAACAGGATATTCAGGATATTTTTCCCGATTTTCCAGAAGAAAATCGGGAAACAAGCGCTACCGGCAAAGCAGTGAGTAAAACCCGGTCGTACATGAGTGGCCTATACAAGCTGAGTTCTGGCAGGGGGTCAAGCCGATTATGTTTTCACAGTTTCATCTGGAAACTGTGAAAGAAAAAGAAAAGATCCGGTAGATCCTGTAAATCCTGTCTAAAACCCAAGACGGAAATAAAGCGTTTTTTCCTGTAACACTGAATTATCTGTCTAGGTCTGTGTGAGTCTGTGTCCGGAAAAAAGCAGATTTTGATTCACGACTTTCTTGAGTCGAGTGCGGAACGGTTTCCCGACAAGACCGCTCTCATCCACGGCCCCGTCCGCGCCACATACGCGGAAATCAACATGCAGGCCAATGCCCTGGCTCATTGGCTGATCGAGCAGGGGATTTCGGCCGGCGACCGGGTGGTCATCATCCTGGAAAACAGCCTCGAATACGTCGTGGGCTACTACGGTGTACTGAAAGCAGGCGCCGTGAGCGTTCCCCTGAGCACCGGCCTCAAGCCGGACGGACTGAAGCCGCTTCTGGACGAGCTTGAGCCGGCATTCATCATATCGTCTTCACGGTTTGAACGGCTCCTCCAGGCAGCGGATCTGAGCCTTAAGGGATTCTGCGGCCTCATCATCAGACAGCCGAAGGCGGCATGGACGGATGCGTCTTTTCGGGTCTTTGACTGGGAGGATGTGCTCGCCGGAGGGACGGTTACGGATCCCCATGTCTCTTCAGATGATTCAGCCCTGGCCGCCATTATTTATACCTCCGGATCAACCGGCACGCCCAGGGGCGTCATGCTGTCCCACAGAAATATCGTCTCCAATACCCATTCCATCTGCCAATACCTGGGCCTGACCGAACAGGACATCCAGATGGTCGTTCTTCCCTTTTTTTATGTTATGGGAAAATCACTCCTGAACACGCACTTTGCCGTGGGCGGAACCGTTGTCATCAACAACAAATTCGCTTTTCCGGCAACCGTCATCCAGGAGATGGTCGAGGAAAAAGTCACGGGTTTTTCCGGGGTCCCTTCCACCTACGCCTATCTCCTGCACCGGTCCCCGCTGGAAAAATGCCGCGATCAACTGGTCTCGCTCCGTTACTGCTCCCAGGCAGGTGGACACATGTCTCAGCAGATCAAGAAGGCCCTGAGACGGGCGCTTCCCGCCCGCACGGAAATTTTTATCATGTACGGCGCTACGGAGGCCGCGGCCCGGTTGACCTGCCTGGCGCCGGATCATTTCGAGGAAAAAATGGGTTCTGTCGGAAAACCCATCCCTGGCGTAACGCTGAAAGTGCTGGATGAAAACGGGAAGGAGATCACGGATGGGCGCCCGGGGGAACTGGTGGCATCCGGTCCGAACATTATGCTGGGATACTGGAAAGATAAAGCCGCCACGGCCCGGGTCCTGGACCATCACGGCTACCACACCGGCGATCAGGGGTATCAGGACAAAGACGGGTATTTTTATGTCACCGGCCGGAAAGACAGCCTGCTAAAGGTGGGTGGACACAGGATCAACCCCCGGGAAATCGAAGACGCGCTTATGGAAACAGACCTTGTTATAGAGACGCTCGTTGTGGGCGTGCCGGATAGACTCCTGGGGCACAAACTTGTTGCCCTGGTAGTGCCCCGGAACGGGGAGTGCAGCAGAAATCAGCTTCTAAAGCACTGCGCGGGAAAAATGCCGAAATACAAAGTTCCCGGAGAAATCCAACTGGTTCGAATGCTTCCCAAAAGCGGCAGCGGAAAAATCGACAGGGAAAAATGCCGGGCACTGGCGGAACAATCAGGTGGTTAACCGCATGGCAGGGGAAAGATATAGGACGGAGTGCCGAGGACTGAGTGAGAACGGGGGTGTTCGCTTTGACGTGACCCCACGGACCCTCTGACCCAATCTTAAAGGAGAGACCTTTGAAAAATGACCGATTTTGTGCCAAATCAAGGAAGGCGAAAATTAT
>CAYTJI010000157.1:0-5264 GCA_964438065.1 uncultured Desulfobacteraceae bacterium
CGAAACCGGTTCCGAAGATTGCCCGGTAGTCAGGCAGGGCCACATGCACGTCGGCCCCCTGTTCGAAGAGCGCACTGATCAAAGCCGCCGACACGTCTGCAAGTCCTCCCGCCTTGGCGGAAAATCCGTTTGAGACGGCGCCCATGCCTTCCGGAAGGTACGTCACTTCCGGTGTCACGATCAGGATACGGGGGTTGGGCGGAAAAACATCCATGGCCTCACGATCCCTGGAAATCCTTACATGTTCTCATCAGGCCCGATCCGATACAAACCACGGGCCCCCGCGCATATGAGGCGGCAGCCGCAGTCGCAACGGGGACGGCCTACACGATAATGACCGAATTACTGCAGTCTCCAAACGGTGTGGGCACATGTTTGTCCGCGTCCCGGTCATTGTCCCACTCTTTCTCATCTTTGAGGTATCTGAACTGATATTCCTTGTACAGGTCAAGGTCCACCGTCGCGGTAAAATCGCCGTTCTTGAGTCTTTTCATGGGGGTCGCCAGGGTGTCCCAATTATTGAAATCGCCAACGACATGAACGGTTTTTGCAGCCACACACGCTTCTTTCGGGAGTCTGAAAGTGACCTTGCATACCGGCTTCTTTTTAAGATATTTTTTCTTGATACTCATGAGAACCTCCTTTCTCGGTCAATCGGGCCCGCGCACGGGCCGAACATTGAATGACGATTCCAGCCCTTCGAAAAACGGCCGATTTTGTGCCCAATCAGGCCAAAGATCCCGTACGATGAGCGGGTTGAAAACCCCACGCCACGAACAAGGAAGCGGTGACACCCCACCTTGCTCAATTCAGTCCTCCTGCGGTCATTTGTCTCTACCTGTCGCAGACCCGGTCTCGATTCAGGGCCGCTCAGCAGGCGATTGACCGGTAATCCTGATCCACACACGCAACAGTTCGCTGACACCCCATGCCTGGGCATCACACCCGCGCTGCGTGTGGGGGTAATCGCCGTCCATGATTTCCGGCACTTGCCCCACACAGCCGGTGTCAACAGCTTCAGTAGCGCTGGCGAGCCATGCCCGTGCCGCGGCCTTTCCCTCGTCTCCATAGGCCCGGACCCATGCTTCACAATAGGACGGAAACAGCCATGTCCATGCCGTTCCGTTGTGGTAGGCCGGCTTGCGTTCCGTATCCTCATCACCGCTGTAGACCCCCTGATACGGACGAATCGGGTCATTCAGTGCTTCTCCGTTGTGAAATACCGGCAAGGGGTAACAAACCTCCCTGTCGGCCAGGCTCCGGATGGCGCCCGGCACGAGAAGTTCTTCACACGCCGAGAGGATACTGCGGGAAAGTGTCCGATCCGTTACAGCGCCGAGAGTGATGGCAAAAAGCTGATTGGGTCTGAGGGCATCATCCGGTCGGGCCTGGTCCGCGGGCTTTCCGGAATGCGCATGCAGACAGTCAGATAAGAACCCTTTTTCCTTCAGTACGAAAAGATCGGTAATGGAATTCCGAACATTCACGGCCTTCTGCTGCCAGAAGGCCCTGTTCTCTGCACGGTCGATCCGGGCCAGAAACGACAATGCGAAATACCATAATGCCTGTATCTCGATGGGATACCCTTCGCGGGGGGTTCCTGCCGGGTGATTGGTATCCATCCAGGTAAAATGGGCCGGGCTGAAAATCAGTCCGGACACCGGGTCCATGCGGATCCCGTTCGGTGTACCGGCAATCATGGAACGTCCCATGGATATGAGGATTATACGTATTGTACGACCATTGCACACGATGTCAAGAAATGTTTCATCATTTTCCGCATTCACGACATCGGAACAGGCCACAAAAAACCACAGGGGCGCATCCGACGTATCCCGGTTCCCGGCATCCTCACCCCGGATCATATTGGCAAGCGTGCCCCTGTCTTCAAACCGCGCGAATTGTTCGAGGATAGACCTTGCCGTGTCGGTCCTCCCTGCCGCGATCAGCCCCCGTACGAATATCAACGTGTCCCGCCCCCAGTCGAGGAACCAGGGGTACCCGGCAATGACCGTGTTCAAAGAACCCCGCCTGACAATAAACGCATCCATTGCCCGCATAAGCGCATGAGCCAGCGGTGTGACCCTGTGGATGTCACGGCCGGAATCCGTCATGACCGCCGGAATCGGCTCCCAGTCGGAGTAAAACGGCGCTTCCGGCCCTCTCACGTGTGCCGTCAGTGCCAAGGTCTCTCCGCCTTCAAGAGGCGCATGGAAATAGCCCGGGCTGAAAAGATCCGAGTGAGGATCCAGCCCCCGCTCTGCGTCTTCCTTATGATAAACCATGTAATACCATTCCGGCTCGGACACAAACTCCCCGGCGGAAGTATGCATTTCCAAGAGCCTGTGGGCATCCGGTGCGAATACAAACCCCTTCCTGCCGGCAGTCACACAATCCGGCCAGGCATGCTCCGGCCCGAGATAGGCCTTTGTTGTCTCATGAAAATTGCGGTCTTCAATATCAGGACGAAGAATGATGCAAATGGCCCTGGCATCCGCCAGTCGACTGGATTTTCCCCCGGCCGGGTGACGATGAAACAGGATCCTGACCGCGTTCTCACCCCGGGCCATCTCCATGGTCACGGTCAGCAGGATGTGCTGGCCCTGACCGCAGGGAATCGCATACCGCCAGCAGCCGCGAAAATTGTCCTCGTACCGGAACCAATCAAGGCAGTCCATGCTTATTTCCGTAGAATATCCCTGAAACACCACCCAGGCCCGGCAACGGCTGAACATGATCCACCGGTCTTCAGGATACTCCGGACTCAAATTCGCGGCCAAAAGGGCATCGTATTTGCTGGACAGTTTGCCCCATGCGACGTGGGCTCTGAGCATCCCGCCGCGGCCGTTGGTCCCCAGCAGAAGAAAACGCCTGTCCGGCAGTTCGGACCGGGAAAAACACACCCGCACCCGGGCGCGCTCGGCAACCGGAAGAAAAAACAGATGACCGACGGCATGTTCAGTATCTCCGTGACCATATACAGTCAGATTCAGCTCCAGCCGGTGCTGCGCCTTCGGATCGGATAATAACGGCATAAAAAGACAAAAATAAGATCCGTTCCGCCCCTGGAGAGCCGTTTCTGCCGCCAGGACCACATCCCTCCCCTCGCGCTTTTGCACGATCTCCGCACGAAACAGGCCCCAGGCCTGGACAAGCAGAAAGTGATCGGGCGGTATCATGACCTCCCGTTTGCGGTCACGGGGCCACTGCCAGGTAATGACTCGTGATTCTCCACTGACAACATTCAGACTTCGGCAATATTCAGCAGGATCTGCCGCCAGTTCCCGGGACGCCTGATCCGGATCAAAATCTCCCAAATGACCGTTGCCATGATAAAACCTGTATACCTCCATGGCCTTGGCACGCAATCCCTGGTTGACAATTCTTCCCGGGACGCTGAATCCTTTTCGGGGAGGATTGCGGGACAGGACCGGGTCGCTTTGATCATCTGTCAGGCAGAGGACCTGTCCGGGCGCGAGGACAAGGCCGCAGACACCGTTTTCCACTGACACATCAACTTCCTGCCCGGTGAGGAGATCCATAAAGACCGGGCCGGCCATTTCCGTCGCCCGCAAGGCCCATTGCGCCCGGACGGAGGTATCCGCATCCAGGTTGACAGCCACCAGAAGCCGTCTCCCGGAAGGCCCATGGTGCCGCAAAAGCACAATGAAATTCCCGTCTCCCTGCTGCACCATCGAAAGCCTCACACGGTCATGAAAGGCCGGATGCTCCCGGAGCAGTTGGTTCAGCCGTTGAATGAGCGGAACCTGGTTTTCCTCCGCGCCCCAGTTCAGCGAATTTGCCTCGTGGACGTCTATCTTTTCCGTAGCGAACCATTCCACGCCATTGGCAAAGCCGAATCCCCCGTGCTGGGAACACAGCGCGCACAGAGCCGTCCGCATGCGGGCATATGTCTTTGAACGTTCGGCAAGACGGGGGTTGTCATGGGTTTCTGCAAAATGGATCATCACCCCGTCTTCCCGGGCGATCTGAATGGCCAGCGGGAGATAATGTTCGATCTGGCCCCTGTCATAATTCTGGACCAACTCCGAATAGGCCCAGTTCAAATTCGCGATATTAAGAATATCCCGTGTCGTCGAAATCCTGCCGCCGAGTCCTTCCAGAAGAAAGACCGTGTCCGGAAATTGTCGGCGCACGGCAGCAGCAATAAACCGCCATGCGGGCACCGGGATCATATAGCCGGCATCGCAACGGAACCCGTCGACTCCCCTGCGGCACCATGACAGGAAAACCTGCGCCATGTACTGCCATAATCCTTTGTGGGAATAATCCAGCCGGGTCAAATCCGCCCAGACCACGCCCCAGGCACCGGGCGCTTCAATGTTTCCCTCCCGGTCACGGACAAGCCATTCCGGATGGGTATTGTGGAGGCCGGCGGCCCATCCCGTATGATTGATGGCAATGTCAATGAATATTTTTCCCCCGCGTTCATGGACCGCATCAATCAGTTCCACAAACTGCTCCATGGGGGTTGCCGCGGGATCAAATTCCGCCAATGCCGGATCCACCGTGGTAAAACTCAGGGCCGCGTAAGGGCTGCCGAATCTTCCCATACGGGCGTAGGTGGTAGGCGTCGGATGAATGGGAAGCAGCAGGATAATCCTGCATCCCAACTCTCCGATAATAAAATCAAGCTCTTTGATCAACTGTCGAAAGGTGCCTGACGGCGGAATCACGGTGTAGCCGCTGTGATCAAGTTCCCGGATGGCATCGTTGATCCATGGACCGTGTTCCTGTTTTCCTGCCTTGTTCGGTCCGAACTGCCTGACAAAGGCATTATAAATAATATTCGCACAGCAGGTGTCTGCAGGCTCAATGTTGATGGTGATGTTCTCCCCGGCAGGCCACACCGGATCCTTCCTGTCTTCCGGCAGGAAAAAACCCTTTGCCTCAAAATGCCCCGCCTCAAGAAGGGCAAGGGTCACCGCGAAGCGTCGGCCGTCCAGTCGTTTCATGGGGATATCGAACCAGTCGTGGTTCATCCGGGGTTCACCATCAACGATATTCCGGATGATCTCGTCTTTCTTTGTTTCTGCATGCCCCAGATTGGTACGCAGCCAGGCATTTCCCCTCTCCGGTTCGGCAAGGGAAAGCGAAAAGGTTTGACTGTCCCCGCGAAACGCCAGGATATGGGTTCCCGGAGCCGGTTTCTGGATAATTTTTTCCGATACTGTCATGAGATATGGGTCGATGGGTGAGTATGGCGGGTTGCCGGTAAGTCCGGGAGCAATCAAGCGGATCCC
>CAYTJI010000158.1:0-5258 GCA_964438065.1 uncultured Desulfobacteraceae bacterium
CCAGTGTGGCTGATCATCCTCTCAGACCAGCTAACCATCGTCGCCTTGGTAGGCCGTTACCCCACCAACAAGCTAATGGTACGCGGGCCCCTCCCTGAACGGCAACTTTCATGAAGAGGTCACCTTTCATCCCCATGGCCACAGCCAAAGGGACAGTATCCGGTATTAGCAACGCTTTCGCGAAGTTATCCCGGATTCAGGGGCAGATTACCCACGCGTTACTCACCCGTGCGCCACTTTACTCTTTCCGCCGAAGCAGAAATTTCTCGTTCGACTTGCATGTGTTAGGCACGCCGCCAGCGTTCATTCTGAGCCAGGATCAAACTCTCCACTTAAATTCAAGTAAGGGTTTTCACCTTTTTGGTTTTAAACGAGGCCTCAAACGGCATCACTATTTAGTTTTCAAAGAACAAAAGCTACTTGCAATATAAGCCCTGTTCAAACGAATGTCAAAATATTTTTTTGTTCGTTTGAATCTCAGGTAAAAAATACTTATACATGTTGCTGTTTTTTATGTCAAGCGATTTTATCACATTTTTCAAAAAACGACCCGCCCTACATATTCGCATAAAAACTCCCTAGTTCTAACAGGTTACACCCCCATTCCGATCGTACGGGCGATACTTTCGATCAAAAAAAAATTTTCGCGTACCCGATCCTGGGCTGGCTTGCAAAAACCGAAAAACTCGACAACCCCTTTGTCTCATCACAGAATGCAGCGAATCCCCGTAAATTCCGATCCAGGAATCGAATGCGGATCGGATCATGACGTGAAATCACAGGGCACTGAAATCAGCATCATGCAGAGATGGGATATATTAACCGTCAGTTCGTGCAGCTCACCAGTTCGGACACGGGCACCATATGGAATCTGGCTTTGATTTTTCTGCTGTACCGCTCAAGAAGGGCGTAAGTCTCTCTGTGTGGATGTCCAATGCCGACAGCGGACCCCAAATGTCTCGCCATGCCCAGAAGACGTTCCATCTGTATTTCCATTGCTCTCGGTTCAAGATTGTTATCCAAAAAAACCCGCCTCCTGGCCGCGGGAACCCCGAGTTTCCGTGCCATCGCCAAGGCAACGGTGTTCCGCGTTGTTCGACTGTCAACAAAAAACAGATTTCTTTTCTTTAGTTCATCCAGAACAACCCGCATTTTTTCCCTGTCTTCTGTAAATGAAGACCCCATGTGATTGTTTACGCCCCGAACCGCCTTAACGCGTGTCAGGTCACGGGCAAGCACAGATCTGATCTTCCGCGCATCCATGGACAGGAGCAACGCACCTGGACCGGGCTTCACAGAAGGATATTTCTTTGGCTCCATGGGCAGATGAAGGAGAAGCTCTCTGCCTTCACGATTCGCCTTCCGGACAACGGACTGGGTAAAAGGTCCATACGGAAGCACAGAAAAACTCAGTGGCAAATCCAGTTTGAAAAATGAAAAGTCCGTATCCGCATTGTAACCGAGGTCATCAATGATAATAGCGATCTCGGGTAAATCTTTCTGAATACGCGCCTTGCCGGTACCAAACCGAAGAGTTATTTCATGCGTCTGGAAGGCCTTTGCGAAAACACGAAAAACAATCCGGTCCCCCGGGCCGTCCGTTCTTTGAATCCGGATATCACTGCCCAGTGCTGACAGACGATCAGAGATACTTCTCCGGACCTTCAGCGCACACTGCTGATCCGGGCATTTCACCAAAATCTCGGCAAAATCCCACACGTGACCATTCTGGTGCCTCGGCTGAACATTCAGGAATAGGACATCCTTTTCCTTCACGCCGCAGTCATATAAGGATTTGTAGAAGGCACAATCAATTTTCAAGATATTCTTCTTCAGGTCCGCACCCGAAGAATAAATCTCTTCATACAGTAAGGGAGGCTTCCTGACTGATCTGCCCGGGGAAAAAACGGTATGCAGACTCAGAAAAACAACAAGGCCAAGCAATACAACCAGTCCGCCGGTCAGCCATAATCTAGAACTCATCTTTTTTTCGTCTCAACGCCCCTCATTCTCTCCATAAAACACACATCATACCCGGCCCCAATCGGAGTCCGCGCCAAATTCGTGCGTTTGCGTCCGCACTCTCCCGCACCGCCAGCCCTACTGTGCAGAAGGCTTCTCTATTCGAGAAAAAATATTCCAGGTCTTCAGCAACTCCAGCGCATATCGGACTTGATTATCTTTTTTCAGCAAAGACCTTACCGTCCGGGCTTCCTGCTCCTCTTTCTTATTCTTGCTCTTTTGATTGGCCTTGCTGGTTTCATTTTTCATGTGATGTTCCAGGTCCTCTTCCCTCATAAAATGTAAAGTTTCCTTCCCTTTCTCCGGCGGGACATATGCCAGTTCAATGTCAGGTGTGATCCCGCTCAACTGAATGGATCTGCCACTCGGGGTGTAGTATCTCGCGGTCGTGAGACGCAGCGCCGTTCCATCCGACAGGGGTAAAATCGTCTGGACGGAACCTTTTCCAAAGGTTCGGGTGCCCAGAATCAATGCCCTCTTGTTGTCCTGAAGCGCACCGGCCACAATTTCGGCCGCACTGGCACTTCCACCGTTAACAATAACAATGATGGGACAGCCGCTTGTCACATCGCCCTGTGTGGCCATGGTTTTTCTATTCTGAGAATTCGTTCTGCCCTTGGTGCTTACAATCACGCCCGAGTCAAGGAACAGATCCGATACGCCCTCTGCCTGAGATAACAGCCCCCCCGGGTTATTCCGCAGATCAAGGATCAGTCCATTCAATTTCCCGGACTGCTGCAGAGTCTTGAGAGCTAAAGATAAATCTCTGGTTGTGTTGCTTTGAAAATTGGACACCCGGACATATCCGATTTCCGGCGTCATTCGGTAGTAACGCACACTTTTCAATGGGATAACATCCCGAATGATGGAAAAGTCGAGGGGTTTATTTTCCCCTTTACGAACGATAGTCAGTTTTACCTTCGTTCCCTTGGGCCCCCTGATTCTTTTTACGGCATCCATCATGGACATATCTTTTGTTGACTCCGCTTCTATTTTTACAATCTTGTCTCCCGGTTTGATCCCGGCCTTATAGGCAGGTGTACCCTCAATCGGGGACACTACGGTAAGGACACCATCCTTCATGGTTATTTCAATCCCGATCCCCGTGAAGCTCCCCTTTGTCTCCAGCATTAATTCATTGTGTTCATCCTTGGTCATAAACGACGAGTGTGGATCCAGGCTGCGTACCATTCCCTTGATGGCGCCGTAAATGAGTTCCTGAGGATTTTTCGGCTCCACATAGTTCTCCTGGATTTTCCTCAGCACCTCGACAAAAATTTCAATATTCTTGTAGACAGCATCCGTATCCGCATTCACGGTACCGGGGTTTCCGTTCAAAAACAGGGCGCCGCAAACGAAAAGGAGAATCAGAAACACATAACACACGATTTTTTTTCTGGAAATGGGCATTTTTTGCTCCTGGGGTATCTTTGATTTCCCTTGACTGGGTGTCATTTGAAATTCCAAAACACATCAGACAGACGGTACAGTGAAAAAAGCCACGGTCGCGACGAAAATCCCGGACTTTCAAAAAAAGACTGTTACCCCCTGATATGGTACAGAATCTTTAATTTATCCGTCTGCTAAAGACAACAAAAAAATCCGGTAGTTAAAATAACGGCTCCTCATACGAATTTATGGGTCGAAAATGCTCCCATGCCCCCTGCCGGCATAATCCGGCAAGAAATGTACAATGCTCTATGATTAAAAAGTGTCGTTATTTCCATTGGTTATACTGTCGTTCACTCCACTCTCAGCCAGGCAAGAGGATCCAGACTCTTTCCCCCTCTCCTGATCTCGAAATAAAGCCGTGTCTTGTTTGTCTTCGCATTCCTTGACACAAGCCCGATAACATCACCACAGTTTACCAGATCGCCTTCTTTTTTCAGCCTCCTGAAAAGCTGGGCGGATACGGAGAAAAACCGGTCGCCGTGATTGATGATGACGATCTCCCCGTATCCTTTCATCCGGCCTGAAAAATCCACTCTTCCGGGGAAGACCGCTCTGACCTCTGTGTCAGATCCCTCTATGAAAATGCCTTTACTCAGACTTGAATTCATTTTCCCGAAAAGAGTATCGCCCCGAATGACTCTGCCCTTAAGCGGAAAAGGCAGTTTTCTCCTCGAATCGGCAAACCGGGCCGACCATATGGAGCGGTATCCGCTCCTCGTCTCCTCAATCTCAGCAAACGTCTGCTTCAGATCCTGTGCCGCCCGTTGAAGCTCCCTCACCGCTGTCTCATAGAATTCCTTTTCTCTGTGAATCCTCATCAGTTGAACGACCTTCTCTTCAAGATCCTTTCGCAGCGCAATGAGATCCGCTTTTTCCTTCTTCAACGCAGCTTCTTTTCTGTAAATCTGTTCCTTTATTTCAACGATCTCGGATCGGTATCGCCGGCTCTCTGCCGCCAACCGCGACAATTCCTTTGTATCTTCATTCGAAACAGCCCTGAGATAGACAAATCTCTGTCGCAACTGTTCCAGTCCGACCGTGTTGGCCAGTATCCTGAGGCATCCCTTTCGGGCATACTTGTACAAGGCGATCAACCGGCGCCCCGCCCTTGCTTCGGTTTCCGCCAGTTGCCGTTCCAGCCGGGCCTGCCTCTTTTCCATCTTCCCTATCTCGGTCCTGGCCGCCCGGACCTTTTTCTTCAACAGATTGATGGCCCGTTTCTGATCGGCAATATCTCCCTCCAGCAAAGACACCTGGCGCAGCATGTCTTTTTCCTGAAAGTCAAACTGCTCGAATTTCTGCCTTTCCTTGAAAAGATGGGATTCTATAATCCGGATCTGATCCTGATCCGTGCCAGCTGTTGCAAAAAGGAGAGAAGGGCAAATCAGTGTAAAAAGGGAATGGATACAGAAAACAGCCAACAGGAAGGATACGCTCTCTATTATGGAAATATGCTGTTCTGTCTCTGTCATCTGTCCACATCCAGGGTGCTGCTCAACTAGCCGGCAGGATTGTATATCCCGGGACACCCGCATGGGGATGCTTTTGCCCATCCGGCCGCTCCGTTCGCAGAAACGGAGACAACCCAGCCCCGAATTGATCAAACAAAGAATGATTCCCTTCCGGGCATCCACGCAATGGAAGGTTGACGACTTTCCGGTTAGTTCAATCGGATGGCAGAGAAACCGCATCGCGGGCATGCCCCGCTACACGTCGTCAAACCTCTCAGTGGACAGGAACCTGCCTACGGCAATCAGACTGCCCGCCAGTCCAAGCAGGATGCT
>CAYTJI010000159.1:0-5247 GCA_964438065.1 uncultured Desulfobacteraceae bacterium
TTCGAGGAGCCTAAGGGGGTATTCACCAGAGAAGCATCCATAGCAGAAGCCGGCGCCGGAGGTATCGCCTCCAATGGCTTCGAGCATCCCTTCTATCGAAATATAACCCAACGAGTCTGCACCTATGATCTCGGCGATCTGTGGCTCAGAAAGACAGGTTTTCCCGTGGTCTTTGCCGTGTTCGCGGTGCGGGAGGAGGCCCTTGAAAAATACGCGCCCCGAATAAAGAGCGTCATCTCCTCCTATCGCCTGTCCCTGCGCTGTCTTGAACAGGAAAAAGATCTCGTGATCATGAAGGCGAAACAGAGATACCCGGACATTATCTACGACATCGACTCGTATTACGACCTGCTGGAGTTCGAATTGAACGACGCGCTCAAGCAGGCGCTCCTGTTCTATTATTCGGCTGCCGCGGATCTGGGGCTTGTAAAAAGGGTGGAAAAGGTCAGATACCTGACCGGGGAAATTCTCGCAGAGGCGGAATACGCATGCTGAAGGAACGGATATACGCGGGGGAACGGATCGGCCCGGAAGAGGCCCTGGAACTGTTTTCCTGGGACATGATCGAACTGGGAAAGGCGGCGGACACGCGGAGGAAGATGGCCTTTCCCAAAGAACAGGTCGGTTTTATCATCGACCGGATCATCAATTTTACCAATATCTGCGAAGCCGGCTGCGCGTTCTGCGCTTTTCACGCGCGCGCCAACCGGGTTCCGGCCTATGAACTTACACTGGAAGAGATCCTTGACAAGGTGGCGGAGCTTGTCCGGGCGGGCGGCACCCAGGTCATGCTGCAGGGAGGGCTTCACCCGGACTACACCCTGGACACCTGCATCCGGATGGTGGAAACCGTGAAATCCCGCTTTCCGGATATCTACCTGCACTCCTTTTCTCCGGCGGAGATCGTGCATATGTCCCGCAAAAGCGCGCTGCCGCTCGATGACGTGGTCCGGTCCCTGAAACACGCCGGTGTGGATTCCGTGCCGGGCGCGTCGGATCTGCTGGTCGACCGGATAAGAAAGAAGATCAGCCCGAAAAAGCTCTCTGTGGATGACTGGTGCCGGGTCATGGAGGCGCTCCACCGCAACGGGATGAAATCCTCGGCGACCATGACCTACGGCATGGGGGAAACCGACAGGGAAAAGATCGCCCACCTCGCGGTTGTACGGGACATCCAGGATCGGACAGGTATCCTGCGGGCCTTTATTCCGTGGTCTTTTTCACCGGCAAACACCAGGCTCCGGCATATCCGGCCCGCAACCGCCGCCGAATATCTGCGGGTAGTCTCCGTGGCCAGGATCTTTCTGGACAACATCACGTACATCCAGGCCGGATGGCTGACCGAAGGCCTCAAGCTGGCCCAGATCGCCCTTGCCATGGGGGCGAACGACATGGGCGGCGTTCTCACGGAAGAAGTGGTGGTCAAGGCCACGGGGATCGAGACCCGGACCAGTGACCGGGAGCTGATCCGCTTGATCCGCAATGCCGGGAAAACCCCGGTTCAGAGAAACTCCGAGTATGAAGTGATAAGGGTTTACCCGTGAACACCCCGGTCCGCTACGAAATCAACAACCGGCATCCGGAAGAGAAAAAACGCTTCATCCGAAGCCTGTTTGATTCTATTGTTCCCACGTACGATCTGCTGAACCACGTGCTGTCCGTGGGCACGGACGTGCTCTGGCGCAGGAACATATTTCGCCACATCGATCCGGTGCGCGGAAAACGGGTAATCGATCTGTGCTGCGGCACAGGGGACGTGTCCCGGCTCCTTTACACAAAAGGGGCACGGGTGGTTTCTCTGGATTTTTCCATGGCCATGCTGAAACGGGGGATCGAAAGAAAGGCCGTTCCGGGGGACCCGGTCTCAGCCGATGCCTCTGCTATGCCTTTCCGGGACAATACCTTCAGCACGGCCACGATCGCGTTCGGGATCCGCAACATCCCGGATATCGACAATTTCATCCGCGAGGTCTTCCGCGTGCTGGCCCCGGGCGGCGAACTGGCGATCCTGGAACTTGTCCGGCCGGAAAACCGGTTCATGAGGCTTTTTCATTCCTTTTATCTCCGAACGGTCCTGCCCCTGATCGGCGGAGCCGTATCCGGTGAAAAAAGCGCATATGAATATCTGTCCCGAACCATCGCCACTTTTATAGATCCGTCGGAGCTGAAGACCATGCTCGAAAAATACGGGTTCGGAAACGTCGCCTTCTATGCGCAGACATTCGGGGCCGCGACCATAATCATCTGCCGGAAGAGTCGGTCATGACCACGCTTGATCTCGGGTTTTCCACCTGTCCCAATGACACGTTCATATTTCACGCCATGGTTCACGGCCTGGTGGACAGGGAAAACATAAAATTCAGGCCCCGCATGCATGATGTGGAGGAACTGAACCGGAAGGCGTTTTCCGGGGCCTATCATGTCTCGAAGCTTTCTGTTTACGCCTGTTTCAGGCTGAAGAACACCTACGAAATCCTTGACGCCGGCGCCGCGCTCGGCTACGGGTGCGGCCCCCTGTTGATCGCGCGTCCGGGCACGCGCTTCCGGACGCAAGCAAAAATCGCCATCCCCGGCGAATACACCACTGCCCGGCTCCTGCTCCAGCTCTGGAACCCGGAAATTACGAATGTCGAAGTCACCCGGTTTGACAACATTCTCGAAGGCGTGAAAACCGGGCAATACGATGCCGGGCTCATCATCCATGAAGGCCGTTTTGTGTACCCTGAATACGGCTGTGTCAAGATCATTGATCTGGGTGAGTGGTGGGAGGCGGAAACCGGCCTGCCCATCCCGCTGGGCTGCATTGCCGTGCGCAAAGACCCTGCCACGGTCAGCCTGAAAGAAAAAATCACCGCGGTTCTCGCGCGCTCGGTGCAATACGCCCTTGATAACCCGCTTGTTTCAAGAGACTTCATCAGGCAGCATGCCCAGGAGATGGATGATCCGGTCATTGACGGTCATATCCGCCTTTACGTGAACGATTTCACCCTCGCCCTGGGAGACCGGGGTCGCCAGGCCATACAGACCCTTGAGGAGATGGCGCGGTGGAAAAACATCCTGTAACCGTGATCGTTATGGCCACCATGATGGAAGCCAAGCCCTTTGTGCTCGGCATGGCCCTGGAAGAAAAACAGAAGCAGCCTTTCCGTCTGTTCGGAAAAGACACCCTCGTTCTTGCCGTATCCGGCATCGGCAAGGCCAACGCGGCCATGGCCACGGCCTGGTGCTGCGAAAGATTCACGCCGGTCTGTGTCTTCAACCTGGGCGCTGCAGGCGCTTCAGGCCCTTCCCATGCGCTGGGAGAGATCTTTCACATCAGCAGGATCGTTGAATATGACCGTCCCCGCTTGATCACCGGGGAGCCGACGGTTCACAGGCCCCGTGTTCTTGACGGGTTTCCGACCGCGACCCTTTCCACCAGCGACCGGGCCATTCTGGACCCGGAAGAACGCAGGGCCGTCTCCCGGATCGCGGACCTCATCGACATGGAAGGTGCTGCCGTGGTCCAGGCCTGCGACCTGTTCGACACCCCCTGCTGTGTGTTCAAATTTATCAGCGACACCCCGGTGCACACGGAAGACGAGGATGTGATCACGAATATCAGGCGTTACCGGACACCGTTTTTTGAATTTTTCCGGCGTGCCGTTTTATCAACAAGCGCCGGGGTGTAATGCGCCATCGTCTCCGCTGATGCCGGACAACGCCAATTACAAGAATCCCGGAGCATGACAAGATGAAATGGTCCCCTGAAGCAGAAACCGCCATTAGAAAGGTTCCCTTTTTTGTGCGGAAAAAAGTGCGTCTCCGGGTGGAACGCGAGGCGGAAGACGCGGGAAAGGATATCGTCACCCTGGATGATGTCAAAACAACCAAGGCGCGGTATCTGTCAAAGATTAGCGCCGAGGTCAAGGGATATCAGCTCGACACCTGTTTCGGTTCGGAAGGATGCCCCAACCGGGCTGCAAACAGTGATCACCTTTTCAGGGAAACAGAAGCTGTCCTGCGGCAGGAAGACCTGCTGGGATTCCTGACAAAAACGGTAAACGGGCCTCTCAAGCCACACCACGAATTCCGGGTCACGATCGCGGACTGCCCCAATGCCTGCTCTCAGCCGCAGATCAAGGACATCGGCATCATCGGGGCATGCCTCCCCCGCCTGACACAGGAAGCATGCACCCTCTGCAATGCCTGCGTCAATGCCTGCCTGGAAGACGCGATCCAGCCGGATGACCGCCTCAACAGAATCGCCATTGACTTTGACCGGTGCCTCAAGTGTGGAAAATGTGCTGACATGTGTCCCACAGGCACGATCGTAAAGCACAAAACCGGGTTCAGGGTTCAGCTCGGGGGAAAACTGGGAAGGCACCCCGGGCTTGCCCGGGAGCTTCCCGGCATATACACCGAACGTGATGTCATTGACATAATCCGCGCATGCATCACATTCTACAAAAGGAACAGCCGCAGCGGACAGCGCTTTTCCGACTTGTGTAATGGTGAGAATCTTGATAACGTTCTGAAAGAACTTCCAGACCTGATGTAATTTCCTGTGTGTTTCAAACGATGAGGGGGAAGGAGTCCCGCTTAGAAATCAAGGGGGCTTTTGGCGTCTTTAATGGTCAGGCTCTTTATCGTGTGGGTATAGATCATGGTTGTCCTCACATCGCTGTGTCCCAACAGTTCCTGAATGGTTCGGATATCATAATTGGCCTGTAGCAGGTGGCCGGCAAAACTGTGACGGAAAGTGTGCGCGGAGGCACGTTTGCCGATTTTTGCCTTTTTGACAGCACGCCTGATCGCTTTCTGCACATGACTGTCGTGAAGATGGTAACGCCGGTACGCATTTTCTTCCGGCACAAAGGTGAGCGTTTTTGCCGGGAAAAACCATTGCCAGGGTAATTCCCTGGCCGCGTTCTTGTATTTTTTCCCGAGAGAGTCCAAAAGGAACGCACCGGCATATCCTTGGGCAAGATCCCTCTCATGGACAGATTTTACCGTCTCAATCTGGGTCAGCAACTCAGGCATGATCGCTTCGGGCAGAGGAACGGTTCGATCCTTTTTTCCTTTTCCATCATGAACCGTTAAAACCCCATGGTCAAAATTGAAATTCTGCACGCGCAGGTTCATGCATTCTGAAATCCGGAGCCCGCAGCCGTACAGAATCTTGACGATCAGATCATAAGGACCGGAAAGCGCGGTAATAATAGAGTCAATTTCTTCCCGTGACAAAACAACCGGAATATAGGGCTT
>CAYTJI010000160.1:0-5209 GCA_964438065.1 uncultured Desulfobacteraceae bacterium
GGCGCTCCCGCGGGGTAAACTGTTTTCAAAAACCGCAGCCTTTATGGCCGCATTCGGATTGATGCGTGACATGCAAGCCCGACATTCCCATCACTTACTGAAAAAATATAACTTCATTTTTTGAAAACAGTTTATGCAGGTTTTAGGTTTAAGATATTACAACCCCGGGGAGGTTGCATTTTTCACGGCACTGTTTGTTCCAATGCATTTTCGCATGGTTATTGGGATTTGTCTCAAAGGAGGGACATATGGCTTATGATCCAGACAAGGACCAGGTTCTGAACACCTGGGAAAATGAAGAGACCGGCTTGACCATATCAATCTGCAGGTACGGGGATGGTGAAGTAAAACTTCAGATCGGGCCGAGGAACTACACCCGACGCGACGGCACAAAACGTTCAACCAAAGCGGGCAGGCTTTCCATAGATGATGTCCTCTGGCTGAACGACATTATCGAGGTGGTTAAAGACAAGATGAACGAGTACTTCCTCGAAGAGGATGCTGTCCGGGATTCGTGACAAGAACACAGATGCATGGCATCTGCCGGATGCGCCTTTTTTTCATCCTGGTTGACAATGAACGCCTCAATCGTATAAAAGTCCTTTCCAGCCCGGGCGGTGGTTCCTTTCGTCTTGAGGCCTTTGAAAAATGACCGATTTTGTGCCAAATCAAGGAAGGCGAAAATTATAACCGCAGGAATATATTGAATATTTCGAGGATTATAATTTGAGCCTGACGCCGAGTTGGTGCAAAAGTGGTAGCTTTTCAAAGGTCTCGTTTTGATTCGACCGACACACCGTGACTGCCCGGAATATGTGAAGACCAAACTTTTCTTGCCCGGGCCAGATTCGGCTGAAGCGTGATATAAAAGTTTTATCCGTTCGTTTGGATTCGGGCACTGTGGTGCAACCGTTACCTCAGGAGGACAGCGAATGACAGAGCAGAAAAGACTGGACCCGGACATGTTGTCCATGGTCCTGGACACGATCGACAAACTCGAAAAAGAAAGAGTTACCCTGGAAGCCAAGCTGGAAATGGACCGTGAGGGGGAATTTCCCGAAGAACTGATCCGTTTCATGCTCGGCCCTGAAATTGCGCTTCATCTGATTTTCATTCCGGAGGAATACGGGGGACTCGGCGCCGGGGCGTCGGATATTGCTATCGTGTCGGAAAGAATGGCCAAAATGGATCTGGCGATCGCTACGGCCTTTCTGGCCATCTGCCTGGGTATGGACCCGATCCGGGTGGGGGCGACCCCGGAGCAGAAAGAAAAATACATCGGCCGGATTGCAGCCGAGGGCCTGGTCGTCGCTTACGGGGTTACGGAGCCGGAGGCCGGATCCAATGTGCAGTCCCTCAAGACCAAGGCCGTGCGCGTCCTGGACGATGATGGCAATATCACGGGTTACAGGATCAACGGGCAGAAGCAATTTATTACGAACGGCGGTGTGGCGGACCTGTACACCATTCTGGCGGATGCCCCGGACGGCCCCAGTTTTTTTATTGTGGAGGCTGGTTCCGAGGGTCTCGTCCCGGGCAAACACGAGGACAAGCACGGTATCCGGGCCTCGGACACCTGCCCCCTTTCCCTGGAAGATCTTTTCGTGCCTGCGGAAAATCTGGTCGGCGGTGTTGAAGGACATGGGTTAAAACAGGCGAATGAGGTTTTCGGATATACCCGGCTGATGGTGGCTACCTTTGGCCTCGGTGCGGGAATGGCCTCCCTGGAAAGAGCGGTGCAGTATTCCACGGAGCGCGTACAGTTTGGGACGACCCTGTCTGAAAAGCAGGGGTATACCCATAAACTTCTGGTCCCCCATGCAGTGCAACTGGAAGCGGCACGTGCCTATATTGAGGAAACGGGGCGAAGGCTGGACACCGGTGAACACGACCTTCAGGTGGAAGGATCCATTGCCAAGTTTTTCGCCACTGAGGCCGGTGATGCCATGGCAAACGACGGGATTCAGGCCTTTGGCGGTTATGGATATACCCGTGAATACGAAGTGGAAAAGATAAAACGGGATATCAAGATCCTCACGATTTACGAGGGGACCAGCGAGATCCAGCAGAACATCATCGCCACGTTTCGTTTGAGAAATACGGTTCGCTCAAAGGGTGGTTTTTATCGTGAAATGGCGGAACGTCTTGAAGCGCTCCCGGACGAGTGTGGTGCGGCGACCCTGGCAAAGGCGGTGAGTGCGATGAACAGCCTTATCATAAACGCCCGCAAGCACAAACTGACCCGGTCCCAGCATGTCATGTTTCAGCTGGCCGAGATCATCACCTGGTGCGAGGTGTCCAACGCCCTGTGTCACAAGGCCGCTGTTTATGAAGGCGGACAAGTTCGGTCTGTGGACTACATAAAGGCCTGCGCCCGGCTTTTTGCCGCCGATGCGCTTGAAAAGGTGTATGTGAACGGCACCAGAATCGCTCTGGGTTGCGGCCCGGTTGTTGAAGAAGCACTGCCGGAATTGCATGCCCTGGACCTGGGCAGTGCGGTAAAGAACACCCTCAGCGACATGAATCTGGTATCCTCGGAACTGGTGGCCTGAAAGCGGTTTACGGAACATGGCGGAGCAGATTCAGGCCGGTCGGGTGCCATTGCTCAAGGATTGATCCTTGAACCGTCCGGACCGTCGGGGACACTGACAGCCTCTCTGCTTTTCGACTTGAGGTTTGCATGGCACAAAGAAGGTATTATCGTCGCACGGCAAAGGCTCAGTCCGGAAGGAGGAGGCGGAAGGAATCCGGAACCGCTTATCAGAACCCGAGGGTGGATCCTGCGCTCAAGCCGGTTCTGCGCCGGATCGGCGTGCCCGAACCGGGGCCTTTCATCCCGGACCCCTTTCAGAACGAGGCCCTGGAGCTGATCGAGGATTTCGATGTTCTGGTCAGCGCACCTACCGGGGCAGGGAAAACCTGGATTGCCTCCCAGGTGATTCATGCCTACATCACGAGAGGCCGAAGGGTGTGGTATGCCTCCCCGCTGAAGGCCCTCTCCAATTCCATATACAAACAGTTCTGCCATGAGTTCGGGGCTGCCAACTGCGGTATCCTGACCGGCGATCGGAAAGAAAATCCGGAGGCGCCCGTCATTGTCGGTACAACGGAGATCCTGAGGAACCAGCTCTACGATGCGATGCACCGGGGAATCAGCATCCGTGCGGATCTGGTGATCCTGGATGAGGCCCATTATCTCAGCGATCCGGACCGGGGGGTTGTATGGGAAGAAGTGCTGATCTATCTTCCCGCAGGGGTAAAACTCCTGTTGCTTTCTGCGACCATTTCCAATGCCGAAGAGATATGCGCCTGGCTTGAGGATATCCGGGGGACCGCGAACCGGGTGGTGCGTGCGGAAGGCCGCCCCGTGCCCCTTGAAATGCTTTTTCTCTTCCCGGACGGGCTGATCGTCCCGCTGGGGGGCAGGAAAGGATTGAACCCCCGGGTCAGAAAATATCTTTCCTCCGCACGCGGAAGACGGCACCACAGGCCTTCAGGGATTGATTTCGGAAGCATCCTCCGGTGCCTGAGGCGTTTCAATCTTCTGCCGGCCATTTTTTTTCTCAAATCAAGGATGGACTGCGACCGTGCGCTCAGCACTTGCCCCCCGGTAAGAAGATCGGAGCAGGAAATGAGAGAATTGGAAGAGTTGTTGAAAAGTTTCATGGCGCATTACCCGCATCTTCAGGGGCACCGGCAGATCCGGCCGATACTGGAGTCGCGGGTGGCATCCCATCACGGCGGGCAGTTGCCTTACTGGAAAGTGCTGATCGAAGAGGTGATTAACAAAGGGTACCTGGACGCGATTTTTTCCACATCCACGGTGGCGGCGGGCGTCAATTTTCCAGCACGGACCGTGGCTATCGTTCAAAGCGACCGGTTTAACGGTCACGAATTTGTGGACCTCACGGCAACTGAACTGCACCAGATGATCGGGCGGGCGGGTCGAAGGGGAAAAGATGAAATCGGCTTTGCACTTGTGATCCCCGGTCCTTATCAGAATCCCGGTCTCATACACGAACTCCGGGGCTCCCGGCCGGAACCGGTCCTGAGCCAGATCCGTATCAACTTTTCAATGACACTGAACCTGCTTCTTTCCCACACCCCGGAAGAGGTGAAAAACCTGGTTGAACGCTCGTTTGCCGCGTTCCAGGAAAGAGACTCGGAAATATCCCATGAAAACCGCTGGAACCAGGTGCAGGCTGCCCTGAAAAAACTGCTGCCCGAGGCCTTATGCGATACCTCGGACCCATTTGAAGTGTCAGAGCTGATTGAAAAAAGGCGGGAACTCAAAAAGGCGATTAAAAAACAGAAAAAATATCTGTCATATGGACAATCCGTCCGTGCCTGGACGGCCTGTCTTGAACCGGGCACGCTGTTTCTTCACAAAAACGGAAACATTTACGCGAATTTTGAGGTTCAGAACGATGAGGGCAGATGTTTTTCCCTGGCATACAATATCCGGAAAAGCGCGTCTTTCAGAAAGCAGCAATTACGTGTCAAGCGGATCGATCTGAACCAGATCGAATCTGTCTTCGATTATCGCGTCCACATTCCTAACCCGCACACGCCGGGGATGCTGGATGAGCTGTTCAGGAAGATTCCTGTTAATGAACTGACGGTTCTGGATCCGGGCGGGCCGGGCAACGGGGACATTCGTGAGTCCGGGGAGGGCCCGGGGCTCGAAAGTCTGGAACGGGAACTGGGGTCAATGCCCTGCGAGCAGTGCCGCCATCTGAAGGTCTGCCACGGAAAGGAGCGACGCACGCTGCGCAAAATCCTTGGAGAGTTTCAGATGACAGCCGAACTTCTGTCCAGAACCGGCAGGGGGCTGTGGTTGAGTTTCCGCCGTCATCTTCGCTTCTTGAATGAAACGGGTTTTGTCGATTCATCAGGCCGCCTGACCCCTGACGGCTACTGGGCATCGAAACTGAGACTGGACCAGCCCTTGGTGATTGCAGAAGCTATTCGCAAAGGTGCCTTTGATCATGTTTCCCCGGAGATTCTGGCCGGGGTCATTGCCCCTTTTGTATGGGACAGGGCGCTTGAGACCGATCTCAGGATGAGAGAAGGGATCGATCTCACGGAACTTGAAAACGCATTTTATGCCATCCTTCGGGCCGTTGAAGGGATCCGGGATCTGAAAAAAAGGCGCGGCTTCGCCCATGTCCCGATTCTGTTCTGGCCGGCCGCGGCTCTGTTCATGTGG
>CAYTJI010000161.1:0-5143 GCA_964438065.1 uncultured Desulfobacteraceae bacterium
ATTAACGGCGGTTCCGGCAGTGATCAGCATCCCACACAGGCGATTCTGGATGTCTATACCCTTCAGAGATCTTTTGAAAATCAGGGAGGACTGGATGGAAAAACCATCCTGATGTGCGGGGATCTGAAAAGAGGCCGGACGGTGAGGTCCCTGAGTTATCTGCTGAAGAATTTCGAGGACGTGAAAATTATCTATGCCGCGCCACAGGCATTTCAGATGAAAGAGGATGTGTGCCGGTTTCTTGAGAGGAACCGGATTCCGTACCGGGTTGAAACAGAGGCCCTCGAAAACGTCGTGCCTCTGGCGGATGCCATCTATATGACCCGGATTCAGGATGAACATGACACGTTCGCCGGAGAGTCGGAAAAAACAGATATCTCAAGGTTCAAACTCACTGTCTCCGACATGGCGAGGGTGAAGCCGAAGGCAATCGTGATGCACCCTTTCCCGCGAAGGGATGAAATCGACGTAGCCATTGACTCCGACCCAAGGGCCATGTACTGGCGTCAGGAACGTAACGGTATGTGGACAAGGGCGGCCCTGATTGCCTATATTTTTAATGTTCATGAGGAGATATCAGGCTATTGAGCGACAGCCCGGCTGAGGGAGAGGCAATCCCTCCGTGATTGTAAGAGACTCATCGCAACGGGAGTTCGCCCCGAAATGACAAAAAAGGGGATTTACAGCATTATCAGGGAAGAGACCTATTCCAACGGCCAGGTCATCATGGATGAGGCCGGTTCCGGGGACGGGCCTTATATCGTTTTGAAGGGGGCTGTTGAAACATCCAAGGATATCCGGGGCAGAAGGTATATTATCGAGAGACTTCGCCCCGGCGAGATATTCGGGGAAATAAGCCTGATCGGAGGGATGAAAAGAACACTTACCGTCCGGTCCATAGGGGAAACGACCCTTGGAGTGATCGATCGGGATGCGCTTAAAAAAGAGTATGAGCAACTTTCCCTGCAATTCAGAAGCATCCTTGAAACCATCCCGGTACGGATCAGGAAAATCCTGGACAGGGCCGCTGATCTTTCCGGTTGATCCATCCTGACGGGATGGAAAAAAGGGAACCTTCCGCGGCAGAATGGATCTTCAGCTTTTGCCGGACAGTCCGGCTATTATGAGGCCGTGGATTCAAAGAGGCCTTTGAGAAGCGACTCCTTTTGCACCCGCTCGGCGCCTGCCTTGTGCGTTGCCTGTCTGCCGTCCCGACGGGACAGGCGGGCACGCAAACAGGTCAGTACAATCCTCGAAATATCCCGTATATACCTGCCTGTTCCGCTAAATTCACGATAGTGACAGCACAGCGTATTTAATCGGGGCGGTTAATTTTTTCGCACGCCCCCGCTCAAAATCCGGGATCTTCGCCATGATCTGGCACAAAACCGGTTATTTTGCAAAGGGCTCTCAAAGCCGAAAGAATCCGGTCGGGGGTTACAACCTCTGGATGAGATAAAGATAGGTCGGGAGCGGGCTCAGTGCTTTTATCTTATAGAATTTTCTCAGCATCCCCCTTTGTTGCCTTTCGCTGTCTCCTCCAAAAGGGGAAAAATAGATGGTCCCTTTGCTGTAAGGATGCGGGACCCTTTTTCGGGTCAACTCAAGGAAGGCATCCAGGTGGCCGGGCGGAAGACGATCGGCAAACAGAAAATTCCCGGTTATTTCGATCCGGTCGTATCTCCTGTTCACTTCCAGCATTCTGGAAAACGCCGTGTCTACCAATTCAGGGGTGAGTGGTTTTTTGATCATCGCCAGGGTCTCTGGGTCTGCGGATTCAAAGCCGATGTTAATGTAGGTTGAAAAAGGCAATTCCTGGAGCCTGTCAAACAGGGTATCGCTGGCCCGGATCAGAGAATCAACGCTCCCGAACAGAAAAAGGCTGGCCCCCTGGACATGCGAATGGTCAAATCCGAATTTTTCATAACAGTAATGTGCCGCAAATTCGAGGTGCTCCGGTTCCGCGTTCAGGGCATCGTGTTGCCCCAAAAATACCGCATTGTAGTTCCGGATGTCCCTTCCGTAGAATGCTTTTAGATTCCGGACCTGCTCCATGATGTTTCGTTTTGTCCGCGGGGTAAAACTCCGGCCTGACTTGACGCGGCAGAACGCGCAGTGGTACAGACATCCGTCTGCCACATTTACCGGGATGACCTCATAATCCACGTGGCGGCTGTCCGGTGGCAGGACAGAGACGTTGCCGCCGATCACATGATGAAGTTCAAGGGCTCTTTTTGCCAGGTAAACGGCATCATGGGCACACACAACGGTGAGGAATTGCCTGAGCGGTTGTGGTGAGACCCTGGGGATCTGTTGTTTGAGCCGAGCCTGGAGATCCCACCATGAATCGATGGCCGTCCGGACGGCAGGGTCTTCAAACGGGTTTCGCACGGTAATACTGTTGCTCGGGTAGGAAAGGCAGGGCAGATAGTATTCGCCGAAGGCATCAAAAACACCGCTGTACCCACCGGTCGAATAATAGACCCAGTCATCCGCCACGGTCCGTTTCAGCCACTCCAGTCGGTCCGGCCAGGTTTGGCCCCGTCCCTGAATAAATTTTATTTCACCGTTTAGGTTCAGCTGAAACAGATATTCCGGCGTTTCTATCTCTGAATAACGGCCGTATCGGACGGGGTAACTGACCTTGGAAAACCGGTGTGACCCTTCCTTGTCGAGGGTGATGTGTAATCCATCTGTCTGGTAGGCATGCATGGGTGTTTTATAGCTGTACGGAGGTTTGTCGTCGGGTTCGGTGATCATTCGGTCCGACCATGAATAGCGGCATTACAGCACTACGGCTGTAACACCTAAAACCTGCATAAACTATTTTCAAAAAGGAAGTTATGCTTTTAATATTAGCGAGTTAAAAGTCTTGGGTTTTTGTAGTTTACCCTGCGGGAGCGTCGATTTTATCCCGCCTGGAGGCGGGACGGCGTTGGCAAGGACTTGAAGTATCGTCGTACGTCTGCGCCTTTGCCGCCTTGCACCTGCCTGCTGCAGGCAGGTCTTCGGCAAATTCGACGCTTGCAGGTTTTAGGTTTCATATTGTCTCCTGTGTGCGGAAAAAGTCTATCACAGGGGCCGGTCTGAGACAAGCCCCGGCGTCATGTCCCTTCGCTGTCCGGTTAGGTTGATTTGTCATGGTTTTTCTGATAGGGTTTTTCAAAATGCCGGCTCGTTGTGTTGAACCATTGTCCCCGGAATACGGCCCGGAGGGAGAGCCCCTGAAATGGGACGGACTCAAAGCCCTTTGTTTCCGGGTGGGCGCCGGAGATTCTTTTGATTTGGGAGCAACCTGTTGCCGTGTCTGAAGGGAGTTCCGAATGCCGGCCGAGCTGATTGAGGCCTATACATACCGGCTGGACGAAATTGTCTACAACATCATCATCGTCCATGCCGAGGGAGGTTACTGGGGAAAATGCTACTGCCCGGAGTGCAGGGAATCCGATGAGGGAACAGCAGAATGCGGTACCCCGGCGGAAGCCGGACGTTTGGCAGAGAGAAATGCCGATGCGCACCATTCGGTCGCGCATTCAGGAAGTAAAATTTCCGGGCCCTGATCTGATGGTGGAGATGCCGGAAGCGGCCTTGCCCGCCAGATTCCGTGTGTCCGGTGTTGCTGCGGGAGTTGATATTCGGGAATCTGTTTTGGAGGAAAGTCATGTCGAACTTAGTCGTTGTGGGGACACAGTGGGGAGATGAAGGGAAGGGCAAGGTCGTCGATCTCATGACAGCAGAGGCGGATTGTGTAGTCCGTTTTCAGGGGGGGAATAATGCCGGGCATACCCTTGTTGTTGAGGGCCGGCAATATATTTTCCATATTATCCCTTCCGGCATCCTGTATGAGGGCAAGAAATGCCTGATCGGGAACGGACTTGTCGTGGACCCGGAAGTGCTTCTGGAAGAAATCAACAACCTTGCCGCGGCGGGAATCCATGTGGGTCCGGACCGGCTGTCGCTCAGCAGCAAAGCACACATCATCATGCCATACCACAAGGCCATTGACATGGCCAGGGAAGCGGCCAAAGGAAAAAATCGAATTGGGACAACCGGACGGGGGATCGGCCCATGCTATGAGGACAAGGTCGCACGGACCGGGATCCGTGCCGTGGATTTCACGGACCCTGAGAACCTTATCTCGAAGATCCGAAGAAATACAGAAGAAAAAAACTTTTTTTTGACAAAATATCTGAATGCTAGGCCTCTGGAGGTGTCGGCTGTACTTGAAAAATACCGGGACATGGCTGAAAGGCTGCGGCCTTATGTCACAGATGTCTCGGTTGAACTGACCCGGATCATAGCGGCGGGTGGGAGAGTCCTGTTCGAGGGCGCGCAGGGGACGCACCTGGATGTGGATCACGGCACGTATCCTTTTGTCACCTCGTCCAATCCTGTGGCCGGCAGCGCGAGTACGGGCACGGGCATCGGACCAAATCTTCTGCATCACATCCTCGGTATCGTGAAGGCCTATACGACCCGCGTGGGGGCGGGGCCGTTTGTGACCGAGCTGGAAGATGAAACCGGTGCCTATATACAGGAACACGGCCGGGAATTCGGGGCCACAACCGGTCGCAAAAGACGCTGTGGATGGCTGGATCTGGTTGTGGTGAATGATTCGGTCCGGTTGAACGGGCTGACGAGCCTGGCGCTTACAAAACTGGACGTTCTCACCGGGCTTGAACGACTGAAGATATGCGTGGGGTATGAACTGGATGGCAAAAGAGTGGATTGCAGACCGGCAAGTATAAAAGACCTGGCCCGTTGCATGCCTGTTTACACAGACATGCCGGGATGGGGGGAAGATATTTCCGGAGCCAGGCGGATGGACCGGTTGCCCGGAGAGGCACAGGCTTATATCCGCATGATCGAAGAGGTAACCGGCGTCCCGGTATCCATTGTTTCCGTAGGACCTGCCCGGGAAGACACGATTATCGTAAAGGATCCTTTCTGAGCCCTTTTACTGGCAGGGCCGTCGTCCCGTAACTCCTTGGAAGGCCCCAATACCTTCCGGGTGATGCGGACATGTACCTTCATGATCTGGTCTGAACCCGCACTTGAAAATTATCCTGTGCCCATCCATTCACGCAGGAAATGACACATCCTGTTTGTCCTTTTGTCCGCCTGGTGCGTTGCTCCTTCGGTT
>CAYTJI010000162.1:0-5126 GCA_964438065.1 uncultured Desulfobacteraceae bacterium
TCTGCGCCCTTGCCGTCTTGCACCTGCCTGCTGCAGGCAGGTCTTCGGCAAACTCAGCGCTTGCAGGATTTAGGTATTACCCTATGCCTGCCGTCCGGACGGCAGGCAGGCGCCGAGTTGGTGCGAACTTTTCAAAGGTCTTGATTCATCCTGCCCGCTGCGGGTGATTCTGCCCGGTTTGCGCCCAATGTACAGGCAGACACAGCATGGATGTAAAAGCGGTGGTTTTTCAAGGGTATCTCACGACAGGCCGTGAACCGCCTTTTTGTTGTTCATTGCGCGGGAATCCTCGACATGATCCGGCCAGGTGTTTTTGATGGGTTTGATCCGAACCGGTTGTTTCGCGGCAACGCGAGGTGGTTATTTCCGGCAAGGGGGAACATACAATTATGGTGATCCAATGTGATAAGTGCCATACAAAGTTTCATCTGGATGAAACACGCATTGGTACCGGAGGGACAAGAGTGAGATGTTCGCGCTGCAGGCATGTTTTTGTGGCACATCCTCCGGAACCGGTCGCGAGCAGGGAACAGGAGACCATGCTCGTCAGTGACGAAGGACCGGGGTTGTCCGAAACAGGCGCGGGAGAGACTTCCGGACCGGACATAATGTTTAAAGAAGAGTCCATGGTGGATATTAAGGCTGTTGAGGCGGAGAAACGGAAAGGAACAGCGGAAAGCAGAGGAGATGGGCCTAAAGACGCTTTCTCCGGGAAGAGCAGGGAGCCCGAAGAAAAACCACCTGCCCAGACCGGCGTCCGCCAGGGTGCAGACCGAAAAAAAGATTCCTGCAGGTCTTATACATGGGTTGTTGTGTCCGTCATTATCCTGGGTCTTGTTGCCGCAGGATACGTCGTTGTTTCCCATTATCCGGGACTGGCCCCCGCTTTTTTGGAATTTACCGGGAACATACAGGCTGATAAACCGGACGCAGCGGATACCGGTGCGCGGCGTCTTGAAATTCTCACCGTGAACGGTTTTTTTGTCGAAACGGAGCACTCCGGCCGTCTTTTCGTCATTCGTGGGAAGGTCAGAAATAATTATCCCCGCAGCAGGCGATACATTCTTGTCAAAGGACGTATCCTGGACAACCGGGGACAGCTGGTCAGGGAAAAAACGGCCTATGCCGGGAACAAACTGGATGAACATGATCTGAAGACACTGTCGCTTGAAGAGATCAACACGAGGATGAAAAACCGCCACGGCTCCAGTGATACAAACATGGACGTGGAACCGGGAACTGCGGTTGATTTTGTAATTGTTTTTGAAAATCTTCCTGACAATCTCAGCGAATTTACTGTGGGGGCCATAAGCTCTTCCCCTGGAAATTCCGTAACCGGGGAACAAGGCTGACTGCCCGAAAGGATTGTCCTAGGGATGTCTGTTTCGACCGGGTTCAGTGCCACGAAAAATCCCGGTTAGAGGGTGAAAGTGAACGGTTTTATTACTATTGTTATTTCGCTGATTATTTCTTTTTCCATATACGTCGGCTTCGTATTTGTGCTGAAAAGCGAAAGAGGAGTGGAGTTTATTCGCAACCACGTGTTTTTTCACCCGAATTCCGTTTGCGTCTGGCGGGTTTTTATTGGTATCGGCGGGACACTGCTTTATTTCGTGGGTCAGCGGCACTTCTGGGGGATACTGCTTTTTACCTTTTCCGCCGTCATGGACGGTGTGGACGGTCTCATCGCCAGGAAATGCGATCTGGAGACCTCCTTTGGAAAGGAAATCGACCCCCTGTGTGACAAGTTTACTTATCTGCCACCCATGTTTTTTTTCGCCTACATGGGTTTTTTGAACATCGCTCTGATATGGGTGCTTTTCGTATCTGAATTCTGCGGGCAGTTTCTGGTCCGGTACATTATCAAGCGTTATACAACGTTTTCCGTACAGGCGAACAATTTCGGAAAGATAAAAGCATCCCTTTGCTTTGCGCTGATCATATACTGTGAGCTGTTATATGACGCGTTGAATATCCCGGATTTTACAACACAGATCCTCTATGTGTGTGTCATCCTGTCTGTGGCATCAAGTGCCTTCAAGCTCATTGGAAACCATTTTTATGCGGATATCTTGTCCATCTTGAATCTGCTTTGCGGTGTGACCGGTATCTTTCTGATTTTTCAGAGCCGGTATGTGCTCGCCTCCATTGCCATCCTGACCGGACAGATATTCGATCTGTTCGACGGCAGGATGGCCGAAAAACATGGTGGGACGAGGATCGGCCCATGGCTGGACGATATCGCGGATCTCGTCAGCTTCGGCATGTGCCCGGGGCTGTTGATCGTCATGCACGGCCGGTTAGCCCCACCGGCACTGGTCTTCGGTCTCATCTATTTCATGGCGGTAGGATTCCGGTTGTGGCGGTTCCTGGCCCGGGACAAGTACGATACGTCCATTCTTCCCGGTTCATTTAACGGCTTACCGAGTCCGGCCGGGGCCATGGTCGCACTGGGGGCCTGTCTGTTCTGGCAGAATCTCTGGATTTCATGGGTCGTCATCGGGCTTACCTCGTTTCTGCTCGTGAGCCGTATCCGGTTTTTTCATTTCGGCAGAGTCACATTGCAGCGTATTCCCCGGAGTTTAATGGTCGTGTTTGGTTTTGTGGTCGTTTTCATGATTGCCTATCTTATAAAAGCCCGGAACCCCGAGATGCTTGGTGCGGTGCTTCTCATCTCGTTCCTGATATATGTGTTGACGAGTAACAGCAAGGTTGCGGGTAAATTTGTATGACAGGGTGGTCATAAAACGCCCTCGCTTGCGCGGTGCCCCGGATTCGGTCGGTTACCGCCCCGCGTGCTTTGTTATTGACACCCAGATCGCTTTTCCCGTATAGTCGGACCGCTTAAAGGGAATCCACAACAGAGGTGGGACAATAATGCCTCATGCACATATTATCGGGACAGGTTCATCCGTACCCAAAAGGATCCTGACCAACAGTGATCTTGAACGTATCGTCGATACCTCGGACAAATGGATCGCGAGACGCACCGGTATAAAAGAAAGGCGTATCTCGTCGAAAGCCGAAAATGAATCGACTGCGGATCTGGGGCTTCAGGCCTCCCTCAAAGCCCTTGAAATGGCGCGGATTTCATCGGACAGTCTGGACATGATCGCGGTAGGGACCGTGACGCCGGATCGCCAGTTTCCGGGAGTGGCATGCATGATCCAGAAAGGCCTGAAGGCCCACAGGGCCTATGCCTTTGATGTATCGGCGGGATGCTCGGGCTTTCTTTACGCATTGTCCATGGCGGACAACGCCATCCGGGTGGGTTCGTGCAAAACCGCCCTTGTTGTCGGCGCGGAACGTCTCTCCTCTATTGTGAACTGGAGCGACCGGAGTACCTGCGTCCTGCTCGCTGACGGAGCGGGTGCGGTTGTGGTCAAATCCAGGAAGAAAAAGGGAGGGATCCTCTCGGCCCACATGCAGTCGGACGGAAATCTGTGGGATCTTCTTTATTCTTCCTATGGGACTTCCTTCATCCCCGAGGTCCTTCACGGACTGGACGTGAAACCCTTCCATCTGAAGATGGAGGGGAACCGGTTGTTTAAACGGGCGGTGGAGTCCATGACGTCCATTGCCGGAAGCGCCCTGCAGCACAATTCCATGTCGCCGGAAAAAGTCGCACTCCTGGTTCCCCACCAGGCCAACATCCGTATTATCCGGGCTGTGGCGAAAAACCTGAATATTCCGATGGAGAAGGTATATACCAACATCCACAAATACGGGAACACCTCTTCGGCATCCATTCCTCTGGCCCTGGATGAAGCCAACCGGAAAGGTTTCGTGAAAAAAGGGGATTACATTCTGCTGGTCGCATTCGGGGCGGGTTTGACCTGGGGATCGATCCTGGTGAAATGGTCCATGAAGGGCATTAACGAAAACAGCAACTCCGGGTAGGACCTGTTCCGTCTGAAGGCGTGTGCTGTCCCCGGTTCCTGATGCCGGACAGCCTGACATGCGGCAAAAGACCCGTTCTTTTATTCCTCAGCCGCGGACCGGGACATCCTCCGTACAAACTGACGGGCAATGTGCTGGGCAGTGATGGGCGCGTTTCCGCCATAACGGTTATTGACAATCACGTTGATTCGAATCCCTTTTTCCACTGAGGCGTACAGGAATTCAGCGGTTTTTCTAACCTGTTCCTCGTCCAGCATCCCATCGACCAGGGCCCCGAAAGGGTAGGCCCGGGCATAGGCATCCTCATAACGCATCCCCGACGGTGTCATCAGCCGGATAACGCATTCTCCGCCCGTATTGAAAAATCTCCCGCCGGACAGACCGTGCTGGCGCGACAGGGAGGGAAGCCACGTCCAGTTGGAAAGGACCTGCCCGAGGCCGTGCTTTTCAAATACACGAAATACCGGGGCGGACAAATAGGCCTCCGTTCGAAGTTCAATATGATACCGGCGGTCCTCTGGAATACGGGTGAAAAATCGATCCAGTTCCCGGGCGAGTCTTTCCGGTGATACCCGGTCCTGCTTTCGCTGGTATTCCTGTTCAAATATGAATCCTCCCAGACAGGTACCCAGGACTTCCACGGCCGGAGTGTGAAACCGGCGGATAAAGCCCTCCGGGTTCAGGTACTGGTCGTTTGGGACGTATGTGCCGCCACGCCGGAGTTTCCTGGCAAAGATCATCTGCGGGACCTTCAGGATGATCCGGTCCGGGCCGTTCATACAGGCGCGGTACTTCCGGAGAAGATGAAAACTCGGGGTCGGTTGTTCCGTTTCATCCAGGAGGGGCCGGTAAAAGGTAAAGTCCAGCTCCAGGACAGCAAAGTGCTGAAAATATTCGCTCACACATTCAACCGGAAGCACTTTTTCCACAAATGCCCGCCTTCCGACAGTCTTTTTCCGGCTGGTGATGCGGTCGGCATACCGGTGTTCCGAGTAAACCTGCCCGATCCATCCCGCGTATCGGTCGCTGGCTGTTCCGATGCGCACGCGGGGATGGAGGCCCCGGAACCGGAATTCGTCGATCTGTGAGAATATTTCATGCATCAAACGGTCTTTCCCGACGGGCCATGGCTTTTTCCGCGCGTCTTACTTCCCTCACAAACATCCGGACCTTGCGAAAATCTTTTTTGAATCGAACAGGGTTCCCCTCTCCATCTGTTCTGTTGG
>CAYTJI010000163.1:0-5117 GCA_964438065.1 uncultured Desulfobacteraceae bacterium
GGAAAGGCTTTCAGGCCTGATAAAACTTTACAAGACTTCAGCGATAAGTTCGGAGATGTCCATGACTTCGATCTTGTCTTCTTTATTGAGCGTTTTTCGGCTGTCTTCCAGCATGGTAATACAGTAAGGGCAGGCCGTGGCAACGACAGTGGCTCCCGTCTCACACGCTTCTTCAATTCTCAGGTCCGAAAACCGCCATTCCGGTTTGGTCTCCATCCAGAGACGGCCGCCGCCCCCCCCGCAGCACAGGCTTTCTTTCCGGTTTCTTTTCATTTCCACGAGATTATTGCCCGTGACGGCGGCGATCAGTGCCCGGGGCTCTTCATAGATCTCACTGTGCCGTCCCAGATAACACGGATCGTGATAAGTGACTTTCTTGTCCAGTGTGCCGGAAAGTTTCAGCTTGCCCTGTTCGAGAAGATCCGCCAGCAGCTTGGTGTAATGGACGGCCTCGAAATCCGCCCCCATTCCAGGATATTCTTGCGTGAAGGTATAAAAGCAGTGCGGAGAGGTCGTAATTACCTTCTTGACACCCCTGTCATTGTAGAGTTCGATATTTTTTTGTGCCGTGTTCATGAAGAGTTCTTCATCCCCGATTTTCCGCATGGATTCAGCACAGCAGGTCTCTTCTTCGCCGATCACGCCGAAGCTGACGCCTGCGGCGGTCAGGACCTTGACCATGGCCTTCGCGATGTTCTGACTCCTGGAATCATAGGCGGATGTGCAACATACGAACAGCAGGTATTCCTTGCTGTCGTCAAACGCGGGGACCTCGAGCCCTTCCATCCATGCTGTTCTTTTTTCTCTATCCTCAGACCAGGGGTTCCCCTTGCTGTGAACGCTGCCTGTGGCGGTTTTCAATACACCGGGGATGGCCCCTGTTTCAGCAATCATGGAACGCATGGCCCTGACCACGTCGATAATGGTTACCCCTCTGGGGCATTTCAGTACGCATTTGTTGCAAGTGGTGCATCCGTAAAGGATATCATCGGATTCATATCCCTCAACACCAAGCTGTGCCATCCGGATCAGGCGGCGGATGTTGAATGGGCCGTCTACAATGCGCCAGGGGCATGAACCGGCGCACATGCCGCACTGCATGCACAGATTGAGTTTTTCAGCACCCATGGCGACAAGGGCTTCATTGACTTCATAAAAAGGTGTTAACGCGTCCATAATGACAGGGGCTCCTTTTTCTCGAATAATATCAATTAGTTCCAGCAGTTGATGCCGGCATAGCGGAACCCTCCACCGGACATGTCAAATCTCCGCCGTGGGGAAAGCACAGCGCCCGGAAAGGTTTCTTCTCATAAAATCGGTCATTTTTCAAAGGTTCCCACCGGGGGACCTTACGAACAATTCCCGAAAGAATGTGATTTTTTTAACAAAGCCGACTCATGATGTCAATAAGTAAAGGAACGGAAGAAGCAGTTGTGAGACATCCCCGGAAAAGGGTTGTCCGGGAACAGGGCCCTGAGGGATATTCCCGGCAAATACCTATTCGAACGGCCGGGCCTGCCTGAAATCCGGCAGAAAAGGGTGATCTTCCCTTGCGGCATTTTTATCCGGAAACTGGACAAAAAGATATTCAAAACCGAGATCCAGGGCATGAGAATACACCTTGTAAAATTCTTTTCGTGTCAGGAACCGGTTCAGAGCAGGGTTATCATGATGGCGGACGGGATGGTACTGGGACATGAGACTGAGAGGAAGGTTGCGGCCGAACTCCAGGAACAGAGCGCTCAGGGCATTTATGGAGTTTTCCGGGTGACCCGGCAGGATCAAATGCCTGACGAGCACCCCTTTTCGGGCAATTTTGGGTTCCGTCCGACAGGTATCCAGGAACCCCTTCTGTCGGACCATTTCTGAAATGGCATCCAGAGCCATCCGTGGATAGTCCCGGCATTTTGAGAGAATTTCGGCCAGAGATGCATCGGAATACTTGAAGTCCGGGAGGTAGATGTCGGTGTAAGCCTCGGCGGCCCTGAGCATTTCCACGGACTGATAACCGGACGTATTGAAAATGACGGGAAGATCAATCCCGCTTTTTCTGCACAGGGAGATGACTCTCAGGACATGGGGGAGAAAATGATCCGGCGTGACAAAATTGATGTTATGGACATGATTATGATTGACCAGTCCTGAGATTTTCCGGAACACCTCCTCGGCAGACATATATGTTCCCATGCCCTGCCGGGAGATCTGGTAATTCTGGCAGAAAACGCACCGAAGAGAACAACCACTCAGGAATACGGTGCCCGAGCCGTGTTCACCGGATATGGGGGGTTCTTCTCCGAAGTGCGGGCCGATGTACGCCACTTTCAGACGGTCGGTCTCTCCGCAGAAACCCGGTCCGGTTTGGCCTGGGGTATTCGACCTGTTTTTTCCGCATTGACGGGGACAGAGACAGCAGTTTTCGTAAAATTGGATGGGGAGCATAACACGCATGTATCCGGATGCAGACGGATTTCAATAGCTTTGGCGCTTCGTCTGTCCTATTTCCTTCGGAACCTGGCCTTGTTTTGTTCTGCCCTCCGTTTGCGTATGGATCGATACAGTGTTTTGATCTGTTGAAAGCGTTCGTTTCCCAATATTTTTCTGATCTGCAAAACAAAATGAAATCGTTCGTCGGCAAGATCGGCCCGGGCTTTTTTCAATTTTCTGAACTGCCTCATAATGGCTTTTTTGTCAAGATCCTGTCTTTCGAGCAGGTTTTCGAGTTCAAACCGTTCTTTCTCCTCTCGGCTCTTCAGGTCAATAAGCTTTCGACGGCTTTTTACGAATTCTTCGTCCAGCCGGCTCTTTTCTTCTTCCGTCAGGTTCAACTGTCTGGACATAGCCGGGTTGTGCCACCACTTCCCTCCGGCCATCTCCTGACCCGGGGCAGGACAGGCAGAAAATACCGCTGTCAGCAGCAGCATTCCGAAAAAAAACTTTTTAACCATGGCTGGACTCCTTGTTTCTTGGTGCTTCAGTCGCACCCGGATCATGTCAGGCGTGGCACATCCGTACGCCGTCGGTTTTGACACATGTGGATACATTCTTGTCATGCTGCAGTCGGGTAAAAGGGTCTTCCCCAATGCCGGGGACCAGAAAATCCATGAATGTTTCATCATGAGTGAAATCGGTTTCCCCAATGATATCCAGATACTCAGGAGGAAGCGCGTTTTCCGCGAGCATGTTGATCTGATCCGTAAATTCTTCGTCTGACAGCATGTTCCGGGCGTCTGTGACGGGTATTGTCCTGTGGCCGCTCCTAGAAAAGCGGTTTATACCGAAAACGGATATGATCAGGAGTGCGGTCAGAGCCATCCCGAAAGCGGCATGCCACTGCCATGACCACCGGGAAGATTTCTGCGATTTTTCAGGCGGCAGAAAGAACTTTCTTCCCGGGGGCGGGGAAAACCGTTCCGCCATTTGACCCAAGCGCAGAAGACCGGAGTCAATCCGTTCCTTTTCCGTGCGGCACCGGGCGCATTGACGAAGGTGCTCCTGTACGCCTTCAGGCAGGTCGGCTTCATCCACCACCGCCTGCAACAACAGATCTTCGTCAAGATGAAATTCTTTATCCGCAGTCATGTTTTTTCCTCCTCTAAGAACTGCATCATGGAGGGCTCCCGCCTGAATTTGCGCAGGGCGCGGTACAGGTGTGTCTTGACGGTGCTTTCGCCTTTGTTCATGACGTCGGAAATCTCCTTCAAACTCAACTGATCCATGAATCTCAGAATGAACACTTCTTTTTCCATGTTCGACAATTTTTCCAGGAGAAGATCCACCTGTTTCCAGAAATGTATTGTCATGAGATTTTCGAGGGCATCCGGCTGACCCGTGGTATCACCAGCCGCCTGTGACTGGGTCTCCTTTTCGCAAAGAGGACCGAATATCCACTGAAACCGCTTTTTCCTGTTGAAATCATGGACCTTGTTTGCCGCAATTCTGAACAGCCAGCTCTTGAAGCGGTCTGTTTTTTTCAGGCCGGGCAGTTTCCTGAACGCTTGTATGAAGATTTCCTGTGTCAGATCCTCAGCGTCCATTCGGGAACGGGTGCGGTAATAGACCATACGGAAAATGTCCTCCTGAAAAAGACCCGCAAGTTTCTCAAAGGCCACTCTGTTCCCGTTCATGGCCTTTTCTACCCATTGCGCCAGTTGCTCCGGGGCATCCGGTGGCCCGTCAGGGTATCGTTCTTGAGGTTTCCGGCGCATGCGTCAATAATATCCGTTTTTAATACTCGTGTCCACTTGGTAATGGACGGACTCATGATCATTGCAGTCGGATCAGGAGTGGGGATCTTCAGTCTCTTCATTCACCAGCCAGGGACTGAGCTCTGCCAAAATCGCTTTTCTCAGACAAAGGGGAAGGGGCTTGTTTTCGCGTCCACAGATTCCGGGAACCGATCGAAGGGATGTCCGCGAAAAAATCCGCTTCCCCCATGATTTGAATCAGCCGATCAGCAGAAACGCTTACCTGTGAATGTCATTATGCTTCAACCTGTAAATGTGCCTGCTGGCCCGATTCTGTCCATGTTCCAGCCGAACACGCTCTCTTGGGGTAAGTCTTCCGTCGCTCCATGCGTTTCTTTTGAATCTCTGGATTTTGAACTGATCCCTTTCCAGGCGACGGATTTCGCGGCGGGTCAGTTCGCCGCTTCGGATTCCCTGATGGATGCGCCTCTGTTGCCTGATCTGCCGGTTGGCAACACGTCCCGCAAGGGCCGTATCCATGCCGATAAAGATGGTTAGAAGTGTTGCGATTCCCATTACCATTCCCAATTTTTTCATCATAATTTCCTCCTTTCAAGGTTAAGGTTTTATTGCGTAAGACGAATGACCCGGATAGTTTGTCTACAAAATTTTACAAAAACCTTCACGATATGTTGTCATTTTGCCCATTTCATGGAAATTGGGAAAGTCCCTATACCTTCTGTCTCACTTTCATTGACACAGAGAGTTGTCTCCAAATTTGTAACCGTTCACGGGCAATCATATAGCTTTTAAGAAAATGTTTTTGGGGTATTCACTTACTGCGGATTCAATCTAAATCCTTAGGTTCAAGTAAGGGCCAAAGGCGCATGATCCTAAGCCCATGTCTTTCTTGCTTTACGCCTTATGCCTTTG
>CAYTJI010000164.1:0-5029 GCA_964438065.1 uncultured Desulfobacteraceae bacterium
CGGGACCTGTACGGTTTTCGATCTGCTGATGCTCTATAGCCGGGAAGAAAGAATCCGTCTTGACAAGAAGAAATATGATTTTCCCGTCACCTACCATGATCCCTGCAATTACGGCCGCAAGGCAGAAAAGTTTTTCGGGCATGGTTTTTTCGACGAGCCCCGATGGATACTGGACCAGTGCGTTGAAAAGAGGGTCGAGCTTTATCCGGCAGGGCGGGATCAATTCTGCTGCGGCGGGGGAGGGGGTGCCCTGGTCACGGGATACAACCGGGAGCGCATCGACTACGGAAGAAAGAAGATGGAACAGATAAGAGCCTCCGGCGCCCGGATGGTGGTGGTTCCCTGCCATAGCTGTCATGGTCAACTCAACAGCATCAAAGAAGAATACGGAATGGAAGACCTTGAAGTGAAATACCTGTGGGAACTGGTAGCCGATATCCTGATCCTTGGGTGATTTTTATGGGATATCAAGAAGCCTCTGGTCCGCCAAGGGCGCCGTTGACACTGTATTCTTCTCTGCCGAGCACATCGTGGAGGTGCAGGACCCCCTGGACGCACTGGCGCCTGTCGACGATTACCAGGTGGGTGATCCCATACAGCTCCATGAGACCCAGGGCCTCGGCCGTCGTTTTGTCGGCATCCACCGTCTTTGGTGACGGGGTCATGATGCTGTCCACTGCCATTCCATGAATGGTTTCATGCCTGAGAAGGGCCCGCCTCAGATCTCCGTCGGAGATCATGCCGGCAAGCTTGTTCGCCCTGTCAACGACAAGCGTGGCGCCGATTTTTTTGTCATTGATTTCCCGGATCGCGTCATGGACCCGTGATCCGAGTCGGACCATGGGTACCCGGTCACCGGTCAGCATGATATCCCTGACCTTGCTGGCAAGCCGTTCACCAAGGTTCCCGCCGGGATGGATCTTTTTGAAATCATCCCTGCCGAACCGACGGCGGCTGATAAGAACCACGGCAAGGGCATCGCCCATGGCAAGCGCAGCAGTCGTGCTGGCAGTCGGGGCCAGTCCCATGGGGCACGCTTCCTTTTCAACGCCCACGTCAACGACAATATCGGATGCCCTGGCCATGGGTGAGCTGAGACCGCCGGTAAAAGAGATGATTTTTGCGCCCATATTTCTCAGGACCGGCAGGATGGCATTGATCTCAGGCGTTTTTCCGCCGTTTGAGATAGCCAGTACGATATCGTTGCCGGTGACCATCCCCAGGTCTCCATGACTGGCCTCCGCGGGATGAAGAAAGAACGAGGGGGTCCCGGTACTGCTGAGCGTTGCGGAAATTTTCCTGGCTACCAGACCCGATTTCCCCATACCGGTGAGAATCACCCTGCCTCTGGCTTTCATGATCATGTCGACAGCCTTTTCAAATTCCGGACCTACACGATCCACCAGGCTCATGATGCCCTCGGCCTCGATTCTCAACACATCCCTGGCCTTTTCTATCAGTGTTTCTCCGTTTTGCATAAACCGGACTCCAATGTTGTCGGGAGTAAAGGAATACGGAAGGCCGACATATCAGGCCGGTGAGAATGAATACCTTTCAGCTCCCTGCCATATTATGCTGGAATTGATTGTGTGGCAACTGTTGCCGCAGCATCCCGGAGCCCCCTGGATGTTGCCCTCAGCCCCCCATGAAAAATTTGTTCAGGAGGTTTCGGACCATGAACAGGAAAAGCCGTGAACTGCGTTTGAATCCGGGCGATGCCCTGATTGTCGTTGATCTCCAGAATGATTTTCTTCCCGGAGGGGCCCTGGCCGTACGGCACAGCAGCGAAATTATCCCGGTTATTAACCGATATATTGCCCTTTTTCAATCAAAAGGACTGCCTGTCTATGCTACCCGGGACTGGCATCCGAAAGACCATTGTTCCTTTGAAACCCATGGAGGGCCATGGCCGCCGCACTGTATCCAGGATACACCCGGCAGCAGGTTTCCGTCAGAGCTGCGTCTGCCTGCTTCCGTTGTCGTGATATCCAAGGCGGCTGAAAGAGAAAAAGATGCCTATTCGGGCTTTGAAGGTACGGACCTGGCGGAAAGATTGCGGGCCGCTGAAACCCGTCGTCTTCTGATCGGAGGTCTCGCGACGGAATACTGCGTGTTCAATACCGTGAAGGACGCTCTCCGGAACGGGTTTTCCGTGCTGCTTCTTCTGGATGCCGTCCGGGCGGTAAATGTAAATCCGGATGACGGGAAAAAGGCTGTACAGGAAATGATACGTCTGGGCGCACAACCGGTTGAGTTCGCAGATATACAAAAAGCCGAAAGCGGGGGAGAGTCAACTTTGCGTGGTCGTTGACTTCAGCAGTTTCCCCTTGTCCGCCGCGCCCGGTCCGGGGCGTAAGACCCGGGAGACATGCACCAGCGAAACACCGTATCTTTTGAAATTGTCCGAAAACCTGCCGAGCGCACGTACCGTTTCAGGATACGGGTGGCCTATCCCGATGGCATGACCGTATCGAAAACCGTGTCTCACAAGTTTGTGAAGTTGACAAACAATGGCGGATTCATCCGGAATATTGTCCAGGAATCTGTTTCTCCGGGCCGAAGGCATATGCATCCGTCTGGCCGTTTTGTAGGCCGTTGAACGACTTGTTGTGAGACTGTCAACAAAAAAATATCCGGCCCTGTTAATGACTTTCAAGGCTTCTTCCACACCCTTCTGGCATGCCGTAAACTTAGAACCCATATGATTATTCACTCCGGTCGCATACGGGACGGAGTAGATATTTTCCTCCAGCACATGGTCTATCCTGTTGGGAGAAAAACCCGCATACAAGGCCCCGGGCCCGGGATCGATTTCCGGGTTGTAAGGCTCCATGGGCTGATGAAGCATAATCTCATGGCCCATTTCGTGAATTTCCATGGCCAGTTCGCGGGATTTTTTCAGACGGGGCAATATAGAGAAAGTGATCGGGATTCCGAGTTCCAGAAACTCTTTTGCCCGGACGCGGCTGAATCCGATATCATCAATGATCAGGGCAATACGAGGTGATTCCGGGGAATGAATTTTCCGCCCCTGAGAGGCAAATGCCCGGGCAGGACCGTTCAAGCCCAGGATACTTCCACACAAGAAAGAGGCACTCTGGAACAGAAACTTTCTTCGATCCATGTATCTTCCCTCTTTGAGACCTTTGAAAAATGACCACTTTTTCACCCACCCGGCGCCTGCCCGTGCGTGACCCGTCTGCCGTCCGGACAGGTCAGGCGAAAATTATACCTAAATCCTGCAAGCCCGGCATTCCCATAACTTGCTGATATTAAAAGTCTAACTTCCTTTTTGAAAATAGTTTATGCAGGATTTAGGTGTCAAAGATGGATCGTATAATCGGGAGAATATTGCCTAGTTTTTCTCACTCCATAGAGGTATAAGTCAAGAAAAAATACAATATATTGTAGGTCTTTGATTTTTGACCGTCCATGACGGGGATCCTGTCTCAACCGGCTTTACGGCCCGCCAGTTTCGACTTGCTTCAGTCTTAATCTGAGATAGGCATCCGCAGCCTCTTCATTGTCCGGTGAGATATAGAGTATCCTTCGGTAAGTTTTCATGGCTTCACGCGGTTTTTCCTGTTTCTCCTGAATCCGGGCGAGTTGAAGCAACAAACGGATATCATCGGGACTGGCCTTGAGCAATGCCCGGATCTGCTTTATCGCCATATCTTCTTTCCCTGATTTTAAGCAGGCGAAGAGGAGCCACTGCCTGAGTTCTGTTTGACCCGGATTCGCTTTCAGTCCGGCCTCCATAATGCGGATCATCTGTTTGTAATCTTTTTTGCGGTTCAGGTAGTCGAACATGAACCGGTAGGGCTCGAGATCCTTCGGCTTCAGCCCGGACAGAACTTTTGCCTGCTCAAAGGCCGACTTCTGCTTTTTTTGTTTCTTGTAGATATCGAAAAGAATCTCTCGGGCGGTTTCATCCTTCGGGTATTTTCGGATATATTTCAGAAAACAGCTCAGGGCATTGTTCAGATCCCCGGTTTCATAGTTGAGCGCGCCCAGGTTGAAACGTATCGTCGTGTTTGCAGGGTCAAGGGCAAGGATTTTCTTGTAAATCTTTTTCAGCTTTTGCTTCTTCCCCTGCTTCTCCGCGATCCGGGCCTGTAACAACAGGGCCTTGAGTGAGGATGGTTTCCTGCCCAGGACCTGCAAAACATATTTTTCGGCCTTTTTCAGGTCCCCTTGCCGAAAAGCGTGCTCCGCCAGTGCCAGACGACTGTCCGTATCCGTGGCATTCAGGCTTGCGGCTTTTTCAAGGTAATGAAAAGACTTTTTCTTTTGCCCGATCTTGTCGTAGAGATAGGACAGATTATAGTAGAGGTTTGCGTCTTTCCGGTCCAGCTCAGCCGCCTTGAGATACCAGGAAATCGCATTTTTGTATTTTTTCCTCCTGGAATACAGATACCCGAGCCGTTTGTAGATCGGGAGACTGTCTCTCTTATCCAACTGTTTCACAATGCGTTCATACTGGTAGATCGCGGCTTTGTATCGGCTGCTTTCTTCCAGGGCCTTTGCCAGCCGGACCCTCAACGCCACATCATCCGGTTTGAGTTTGACGAGCTTCTTTAATACGGTAATAACCTTGTTCCGGCTCGACATCGCGGTATAGACCTGAAGCAGTTCGGCAAGCAGCACCGGGTCCGGATGTTCTTCGACAGCCTTTTCGAGCATGGCCGCGGCCTGTTTCCACATTTTCCGGGATTTGTATTCTTCAAGGAGCCTTTTCCATATCCGACTGTCTTCCGGAAGGAATTCAAGGGCCTGCTGTAGCGTCTTCAGCCTCCGGGCGGCATCAATGGTTCGGTTCGCCTTGTTCAGCCAGTCTTCCGCGTACGGCTGAATATCCAGGCCGATGCCGCCGAGGTCTGTTTTGCGGTACACGACCCGCACCTGGAACCTGTAGCGTGCAAAGATATTCCGGTTGGGCAACAGGGTGGAAATGTCCGTTTCTTTATTTTGGAGGGCCTGTACTTTAAAGCCGTTTGAAGTGAGCCGGACGCCGAAATTGAGCAATATG
>CAYTJI010000165.1:0-5027 GCA_964438065.1 uncultured Desulfobacteraceae bacterium
TGTGACATGCCCAATTCCCTTGCAGGCCAAAAACACGGAAGACTTCTTGCTCTTAATTTCCACCTAAAACCTGCATAAACCATTTTCAAAAAGCAAGTTAGGCTATTAATATCAGCAAGTTATGGGGGTCTGACGTACATACGCCTGAGAGGGGGCTTTGTTTACCTGACGGTGGTGATGGGGTTGTAGCATTAAGCACTTAACCTCGGCAAAAAATGGTCTTGACATTGGGGTCCGCCTTACTCCCCCGGCCATGAATATGACTTGCCTGTTCCCATCACAAAGTATTATGATTATCCGTGCTGAGTGAATAAGGAGGAAACACACGTCCGGGCCTGAGTTCCGGGACATACACAGTGCTCTTGGTGACTTTCCGCCTGAAGAATGAGGGGTGTGAATCATCAGGGCAGGTTCCGGCATGTTGGTCTCAGCCATCTTCACATATCGCAAGAAGCCACAGGAAATATGAAATGACACGAGTGAAAACCGGGAACTTCTCTTCCCATAATTCCATACCCGGGCGTCATATCCTGATTATTGAAGATGAGCCGACCATAGCCGAGTTTCTGAAGACCGGACTTGCCTATGAAGGCTACGGAATCGTTGTGGCCACGGATGGAAAGACCGGTCTGGAATGCCTGCGGTCAGATGCTTTTGATCTGATCATCCTTGATATCATACTCCCTGATATGGATGGATTTGAGGTTTGCCGCAGGATTCGCACAGCAGGCATTGAGATCCCGATTCTGATGCTTACCGCCAGAAAAGAGATATCAGACCGGGTGACGGGGCTTGATATCGGCGCTGACGACTATATGACCAAGCCCTTCAGTTTTGATGAGTTGCTGGCCCGCATCCGTGCAGTGCTTCGACGCGCGGGACGTGGCCCGGACAGCCCGGAGCTGCGCGCATCCGGCATTGTCCTGAACACAGACACACGCGCGGTCCTTGTAAAAGGAAGGTCTGTGCATCTTACACCGACGGAATTTTCTCTCCTTGAGATTTTCATGCAGCACCCGCACCGCGTGTTTACCAGAGATACCCTGCTCAACCGCGTGTGGGGTTATCACTATGGCGGTGGCACGAATATCGTCGATGTGCATGTGAGCCATCTCAGGGATAAGATCGGCGACAGGCCGTCCAGGCTCATCCGTACCCACTACGGGATAGGGTATGCCTTTTACCCGGAGGATTAGGTGAAAAAGATATACGACAGGTTGACGCTGCGTGTCCGTCTAACCTTCCTGTATGCCGGGTTGCTGGCTGTAATACTGAGTATTCTGGGCATAACCTTTTTTGTGGACACCCGAAGCCTGCTCATCAACTACGTTGCCTCCCACCTTCGGGCCCGTGCAAAACCTGTGATTGAACACTGGTTGTATCCGGAAGCAGCCGTGCCTTCCGGGTCTTCCCACGCCTTGCGGCAGCCGGATTCCGAACATTTGAAACAGATCGCCGACCCCATTGCCCGGGACCTCACCTCACGAAATACCGTTGCTTTGGTCCTGGACAGAAAGGGCAACCCCATAGCAAAAGGCAGACGGCTCCCTGAAGAGCCGGTGCCCCCACCGCCTGAACATTCATATTATTCTCAGGCACTGGCCGGAAAAAATGAGGTCACATATATCGTACCACAGAACGGGCACCGGACCCTCGTGATTCTGATTCCTCTGCGTCAGCGTCCTGCGGGCAGCAGCATCCTGGGCGTTGTGCAGCTCAGTTCCCCTCTGACACCTGTGGAAAATACCCTGTTCCACCATGGCGTATCACTGGCGATAGGAACCGCCATCACCCTCATAATCGGATCCTGCCTGGGATTTCTGCTGATCTCATCGGCGCTCGCGGGGTTGAACCGCATGGTTCATACCTGCCGGGAGATCTCCGAGGGGGATCTCAGCCAGAGAGTCAATCTTCCCCGGCATGAAGACGAAATCGGTACCCTTGCGAAGGCCTTCGACGAGATGGTGGACCGTATCGAATCCACGATCGATGCCCAACGCCGGTTTATCGCGAATGCGGCCCACGAGATACGTACACCGTTGACCGCTCTGCGGGGATCGCTGGAGGTGCTGCTGAGAGGTTCTCAGGATGATCCGGCTTCGTTTTCCAGGCTTTCTCAGGGGATGTACCGGGATGTGATGCGGTTGACCCGTTTGTGTGAACAGCTTTTAGATCTGGCCAGGCTGGAAATTTCCGGGAAAATTCATAAAGAGCCGTTGATGCTTGATGAATTTTTCAAGCGTTTTTCGCAACAGGCAAGGACCCTGGCCAGGGAGCACGAGGTCGTGATCAGGGAGGGCCCCCTTGTCAGGGTCCCTGCAGATCCCGATATCCTGGAGCAGATTCTGCTCAACCTGATCCACAATGCGATCCAGCACTCAGAAAAAGCCCGTACGATTACTCTGGGCTGGGCTCTTATCCCCGATCAGGTTGAAATACGGGTGGCGGATGAGGGGGAGGGCATTCGCCCTGAGGATATCGGCCATATTTTTGAGCCCTTCTTCCGGGGGGGCGGCTCGGCTTCAGGAGGGGGGAAAGGCACAGGCCTGGGCCTGGCTATCGTAAAAGCGATGGTCGAAGCTCACAATGGTCAGATCTCGGTAGAAAGTCAACGGGGGAAAGGAACAGTTTTCAGAATATATCTGCCGCTTCAATGAATTTTCGGGCTTGTCATAGACCTGCCGCCGTATCCAGGTGTTTCCGCCGGATATCCGGTCTTATCAGAATTTAATCTTTTCTTAATCATTCCTTTGATACTTCTTAATAATCAGGTGTTATTTTTCAGTAGATCCAGGAAGATTCCCGCATAACGACAGGAGTATCCTCATGAGAAAAATATCACTGAAAAGTATTTTGGCCGGGCTGTTTGTCTGTATACCGGCAGCATGTGCTGCCGGTCCTCCACCGCCTCCGCCGTTGCTTGGAGGCCGGGGCGCTTTTGGCATTGGGTGGATAATACTGTGCCTGATCGCTATTGGGGTGGTTGCTTTATGGAAAAAAACGAACAATAACAAGAAAACCGGAACAGGGTATATCACCACTGCCTTGAATGATATAAACGACCGCCTGAAAAAACTGGAAGAAAAGATGAATAGAATGGAGAAATAACAAACCACCGGGAAGGAGGGATCTGTCATGAAAATTTTTCCCCTGAAAGCATTGCTGTCAGTACTAATCATTTTCGGTTGTGTGGCTCAGGCTTCGTCACAACAGGCACCGCCTGTGTTGCTGCCGGATAAGGCAGGAATAGAACCCGGACCAGCCGCTCCGGTACCTGCGCCGGTTCTACAGGGAAGCGGACCGGCAGTGCTTATACCGCCCGCGCCTCCGCCGGGTCCGGGGTCGGCTCTGCCGGGTATCCCTGAAAACGCGCTCCGGTGCATACAAACGGCAAGAGAAGCCAAGAACTTTTTTACTGCCGGAGAGGTCTGGGTCTCCAGAGGGCCGGCAGGAGACCAGGTAATCGAGGCGGTGATCATGTATCAGGGAGTACCCGTGAGCGTATTGGCGTTTGACACGGTTGACGGGGCGATCCTGCCCTGCGGATACCGCCCGCGCATGTTCAATGCCGTTGTCGCTGTAGATCGTGTCAAACAGGAACTGCCTGGTATCATGAGGGATCTCAATGTCCTGAACGGTGCAGAATACTGTGAACCCGAAAACAGTTGGGTGATTCCTCTTGCCATCAGAGGCAGGATTGTCGCTCATGTGAAGATTTATCGTGACGCTGTCCATATCCTGCCTGACTATGCGGTTGCTCGGGCAATGCAGACCCATGGCCAATAAAGTTGCGGAAAAAATCGCGGGGGAGTGGATACTTGTTCTCAGCCTGATCGGGCTCGTCGGCACTTCCCTGTATCTGAAGCGTTTTCCCGCCTATGACCGAACCGACATGGAGGTGGTCTACATCCTGATGGTTTTCCTGGTCATTGTCCGGGGCATGGAGAGGTCGAACCTCCTGCATGTGGTGGCCGCCGCGTTCAGGAAGGGCAGGGGGCTTTCCGTCAGGCTGATCCTGCTGACTTCCATCCTGTCCATGTTTGTAACAAACGATGTGGCCGTGTTGACGGTTGTGCCCATGACCCTGGCGCTTGATGTGGATGGCGCGGAAATGCTGGTGATCCTTGAAACCCTTGCGGCCAATGCCGCATCCGTGCTGTCCCCCATTGGAAATCCCCAGAACATCTTCATCTATTTTCACTACCGCATTCATGCCTGGGCGTTCATCCGCTCTATTTTCCCGTTTTTTCTTGTTTCCCTTTCTTTGATCTTTCTGATCGCGTGGCGTCAGAAGATCGTTGTTCCCGTCACCCGTGATGCCGGCAAGGCAAGACTGGATGGAAAGGCCTGTGGATACCTGGTTCTGTTTTGCTGCTTCATACTTGCGGTTCTGAAGATTGTTCCTCTCTGGACCGGAATGCTTGCCGTTATCTATGCGGCCCTGTTTGACAGAAAGAGCCTTGCCATCGACTGGCTGCTGCTGCTCACGTTCATGGCGTTTTTCGGATTCACGGACAATCTGACAAAAATCGTCCGTCTCACCATTGATAACCCTCTGGAGGCCTTTATTTATCCAGCCCTTGGGAGTCAGGTGCTCAGCAATGTTCCCAGCACCCTGTTTTTCGCCGATCTCACGAACAACTGGAAGGCATTGCTCTGGGGGGTAAGCATTGGTGGCATGGGCAACCTGGTCGGTTCGCTGGCGAGCCTGATCGCATATCGGTTATACAAGGCGAAATCCCGGCGGCAGAAACGGTTCCTGATAAGATTTCATGTATATGGGTATGGTATGTATCTGATGGGAATCGTGACATATCTCCTGATACATTTGTCTCTGTGAAGAAATAGGGTCAACCCTTGATATTTGACATATTGTGAAGCACGGTTTTCAGATCTTTTTTCAACATCCTGTTTTTCTTTAATTTTTCGACAAACCTTTGTAAACTCGGGATACCCCGGCATAAGTCAGGCTACCAAGCGGATCACCGATTTCCCTGGTTGTCATGCCCGTCTTATTCTTCAGCAAA
>CAYTJI010000166.1:0-4997 GCA_964438065.1 uncultured Desulfobacteraceae bacterium
AGCATCCTCAATTGTCCTGATTCGATGTGCGGCTTGAGCGCGACGCCCGCGCTGAAGACATTTTCCACCAGGGCATCCTCGGATTCCTCGAAACTGATGTAAAGTACCTTCTCCCCGCGCTCGCAGGCGGCCGAGACAGAGGTGCTGCACAGAATGGTCTTTCCGGTTCCGGGCATGCCGGCAAGCAGGACGCACGACGCCCGCCGGTATCCGCCGTCCAGAATATCATCCAGAGGGGCGATGCCGGTGCTGATTTTTTCTCCCAGGGGCTTGTGCCGCAGGCCCACCGTGGAAACGGGCGCGGTGTGGATCCCGGTGTTTGTGATAACGTAAGGATATTCATTGCGGGCAAACCCGGAGCCACGGTATTTGACTACCCTCAGCCGCTGCGTGGCGATCTGGCCGTCCACACGGTTGTCCAGTACTATCACGCAGTCGCCCATGGAATCGAAAAAATCCTCATAGACTGATGCGCCGGCCCGTTTGGGCGGCCGGGTGGTCAGAACGGCCGCTAAACCGGGCTGGCGCAGCCAGTCGTTAAGCATATGCATCTCGTTGCGCACCTGCTGCGGCTTATCGAACAGTCGCAAGGCGACCTCCAGGGCGTCGATCACGATCCGTTTGGCGCCGATTTCGCGTCCTTTACCCGAAGCAACGGCCAGCAGCCCCTTGAGGCTGAAATCGCCGCTTACCAGGGTGTCCGGCTTGATGTGCCCGCCCAACAGAACCAGGCGGTTTTCCCGCTCCAGTGCGGACAGGTCCCAGCCCAGGGTGGCGGCGTTTTCCCGCAGATGTTTCACCGGCTCCTCGAAGCAGATAAAGATGCCCGGTTCCCCGGCCAGGGCGCCCCGATAGAGGAATTCCAGGGCCAGCAGCGTCTTGCCCGATCCGGGGCTTCCGCTAATCACCGTGGTGCGCCCTCGCGGCAGACCTCCCTCAAGGATTTCATCCAGTCCCTTGATATAGGTAGAAGCCTTTTCCAAGTACTTCGTCATGGTCAATTCTCCGTTGATTTCATCTTTTTCCGGCCACTTCCCACCCCCAGCGCTTCACATCAGCAGCAGCAAAACGCGGGGCGACAAATGAGGGGCGCTTTTTGCTGTCCGGGTGTATGTGTTTCCGGATCTCGGAGGGGAGTACGTCTTTGGGATGAAAGGTCTTTATCAGGCCCCTCTGGTCATCATGGCTCGCTTTCTGTTTGATCATGGTCTCCGTACTGGAAGACAGGAATCTGCCGGAGGCCATTTGAACGCCCCGTCAGCGGCCAGTACGCTCAATACGCTGTCAGGCACGTGTATGGGGTCCATGGGCTGTCAGCCGCCCGCAGGGATAGCGGCGGAAAGAAGAGAATAATCCAGAGATTGGCCATCCATTTGAATATTCTTTGTTTTCCCATTGGTTCCTCTTTGTCGCTGAATCCGGACAACAGTCTGGTTTTCGTTTATTCGTGCGCCCGGGCCGGCAATAGCCCGGAAAGGGCCCCTTTATCCAGTCTTCTGTGACGTCGGATCCAAAGAGTTTCGGACTGTTACATAGATCTGATCCCACACGGATTCAAAAGAATTGACTGATAACCGTCCAACCTCAATAAATTTAACCACGATTTCCTTGGTGACTCTTACGGCGATTTCTTCCTCGTTTTTCATTATATCACTCCTGCAATCCTGGTCGATGATCAAACGCAGAGGTACGAATTGTTTGGGCCCCCACCAGATGGAAGAAGGCCGTTCTTGATCCAGCGGGAACCCTCTTAAGAAGAACCCTTAAAGCCCTCCCTAAGCGCATCTTGCAAGTCCGGGTGAAGACTTTCAGACAGACAAAATTACATCGAAATCTTGCGTGACCTGGTGTCCATCCGGAAATAAAATTCGGGGCACGGGTGAGTTTCCGATCCGGAAATGCGAATTTTCGCGCAAGGCCGGGGAAATCAAGGAACTACGCGGAGGCGTACATCCGGTACGCCGCACCTGCCTGCGTGCAGGCAAGTGATGCCGCGGATTGACGCAACAGGGATCGCGGAAAAAGGCCATTTATGGATGGGCACGAACTCATCCGGTGTCCGTAACCGCCTAAGGGTTGTGACGATTAGATTTCCCACACTCCCGGAATTTTTGATCCACACTGTGGGCAACGCCCACCGCGGATGGTGTTATTCAGTACATTGAACCCGAACCGGTCTATCAATGTCGCGCGACATACATGACAAAAGGTCTTTTCTCCCTCGTCTCCGGGAATATTGCCCGAATAGACATAGGCCAGACCCGCCTCATATCCGATATCCCTTGCTCTGCGGATGACTTCCGGGGGGGTGGCGGGTACATCGGTGAGCCGGTAGGTCGGATGAAACCGGCTGATATGCCACGGGATATTGGTATCCAGATCTGCGAGAAAGCGGGCGAGTGCCCTGAGTTCCGCATCAGAATCATTCAGCCCGGGGATCAGAAGAGTGGTCACCTCCAGCCACACACCCATTTCTTTCATTTTATATAAAGTGTTCAGTACCGGTTCCAGCTTCGCACCACACTGCTTTCGATAAAATTCGCCGCTGAATGCCTTCAGATCAACATTGGCCGCATGAAGGTCCGGGTAGATTTCCGCAAGACATTCTTCCGTCATATATCCGTTGGTGACAAAGACATTCCGGATCCCGGCGGACGCAGCCTGCCTAGCCGTGTCTACGGCGAGTTCAAAATATATGGTCGGTTCAGTATAGGTATAAGCGATTGTTGCAGAGCCCGATTCGCGGGCATTTTTCACAATCTGGTCCGGGTTTGTATGATTTCCCAATATCCGATCAGAGTCAGAGGGCATCTGGGAGATATCGGAATTCTGGCAGAAAACACATTTAAAATTACATCCGACCGTGGCAATGGAATAGGAGAGGGTGCCGGGGAGAAAATGGAACAGGGGTTTTTTTTCAATGGGATCACTGTGTTCGGCAATAATCTTTCCATACACCAAGCTGATCAATGTCCCCGAACGGTTCAGGCGTACGCCGCAGATCCCTGTTTTCCCCTCGGGGATGACACAACGGTGGCTGCACAGGCAGCAACGAACTTTTCCGTCCTCCAGTCTGTCAAAAAGATAGGCTTCTTTCATCTTCTGTTTCAGTTCGTGCTTTTATCTTTTCAGAGGTGCCGACTATGACTGTTCGGATGACACCCAAATCGTGGAAGCCTCGAATTTGCCGAAGACCTGCCTGCAGCAGGCAGGTGCACGGCGGCAAGGGCGCGGACGTACGACGATACTTCAAGTCCTTGCCGACGCCGCTGATTCGGCAAAATCGGCGCTCCCGCGGGGTAAACTGTTTTCAAAAACCACAGCCTTTACGGCCGCATTCGGACTGATGCGTGACATGCAAGCCCGGTATTTCCATAACTCACTGATATTAAAAATATAACTTCATTTTTTGAAAACAGGTTATGCAGGTTTCCGGTGACAACTTATTCCTGAACAGAAACTGCATTGACTGACAGAGGAAGATTGTCCGTCTTAATCCTGTAAACCATTGTGATTGAGAATGCGAGAAAAAACCCGAAAGGAGATTGACTTCCTGTCCGGTTTTTCTTTGGGGAAAACCTCATTTCGGAAACACGCAAGGCCCGCATCCCCACGCCTTCCCATCGAACGGGCGCCGGTCCGTAGGCCTGTTTCAGAAGCTTTTTCATTTGCCAGAAATGGTAAAAACGGGCCCGGTTGAACAGCGGGTTTCCAATGAACCCCTGAAGACGATTAACCATCCCGTTCCAGGAAAGGCTGTTGATGACGCCCACAAACACTTTTCGATTTGCCACTCTTCCGGCCTCTCTCAGGGCTTCCACAGGATTATCCAGGAATTCAAGGGAGTTAATCAGAACCGCCGAATCAAACTCATTATCTTCGAAAGGAAGTGCTTCGGCTTTTCCTTTCCTGAAATAACAATGCCGGCCAATACGTTCCTCTGCCTTTCGGAGCATGTAGGCCGAAGCATCTACGCCGCTTACATCCAGTCCCAGTCTGTTGAGGGTAATGATGTGATTTCCGGATCCACAGCCAATATCCAGCACCCTTTCTCCAGGTTTCGGGTCCAGCAGGGTAAGGGTAAGATGCTCAATACTTTTGTCTATGGCTCGTCCTTGCGGAGAATTATACCAGGAATCATACATCCGGGCGATCTTTCTGTCAAAAACTAATCCCATGAGGAAAATGCGCATGATGTGCGAACAGAGGCCATCCAGTGTTTCCCTGTAGGACGAGACCTTTGAAAAGCGGCCACGTTTGCGCCAACCCGGCGCCTGCCTGTTCCGTGAAAAGCCGTTGTGTTTCCATGTTCGAAAACAGTTTATGCAGGTTTCAGGTTATACCTTTCCCGCACCGACCAGTTTGGCAAAATGCTCAAAGGATCTGTCGTAGGATGCTTCCGCGTCTTTCGGAAAACAGCACGCGGGGAGTTGTCTCATGTTCAGATGGTAGGCAATGCACCGGCAGCATATCCCCTTCCTTGAGCAAGGTTCATACGTACAGTTACATCTGTCAAGATTCTTTTCCTGGTTACACTCCATTCATGGCCCTCCTGGCATTCAATTCAAGAGAAATCGATGGGATTGATGGTGAAAGGTTGCCTTTCTGATTTTCACCGTTTTTGAAGTTTGTGCGAGCCGGGGAACGAAATTTGTTCCGATCCCGAGACCAAAACCCCGTCCAGTTGGCACGAAAAATGAGATTCAGATTTTATGCCTATTATTTTAATGTGTTACGCCCGTTTCTCTGCCGGCCTCGATCTAACCCCTGTGCAAATCACCGATAACTATGGCCCGGGGTGGAAAATTGAATCCGGTTTCAAACCGAGCCTTCTCCTCCTTTATGATTAACGTGGCAACTAAAACCTGCATAAACTGTTTTCGAACAGTGAAGTTATATTTAGAATATCAGTGAGTTATGGCAAGTACTTGAAGTATCGTCTTATGTCTGCGCCCTTGCCGCCTTGCACCTGCCTGCTGCAGGCAGGTCTTCGGCAA
>CAYTJI010000167.1:0-4985 GCA_964438065.1 uncultured Desulfobacteraceae bacterium
TTCCTTACTGAACAGATTTACTTATACGAACTCAAGTTCGTTTCTCATAGGCTGGGCGAAGGACCATAAACCGGGGCTTTTTACAGATCTATTTTTCCTTCACCCCGGGGTCGTTGATCCCGTCTGCGTATTGACGGGAAAATTCACGTATTTTTTCAAAAAACTTATTTTTCTGTTTTCCGTAGATCCGGTATTCATTGAAACGTTTCAGCCAGTCATCTCCGGTACGAGGGCAGTTTTTGACGAACTCCATGAATTGGGTTATTCGTTCCAGAGTTGAGGGGCTGACCGCATGTTCCATCCTGCACGCATCTTCATCGGCCTGATCCTGTCCGATCTGCAGGATATCGATTAGAAAAGTCTTAAGTGTTTGATGACGGTGATTTATTTCACTTCCAATGGTATAGCCTTTTCCGGTCATTTCAAGGAATTCATACTTTTCATAGAAAATCAGTCCTTTCTCGCTCAGGGTCTTCAGCATACTGCTGACTGTGGGCATTTTGACACCGAGCTTTTTGGCAATGTCCTTTACCCTTACGGTACGCTTTTCTCTGGAAAGATTATAGATGGCCTCCAGATAATTTTCCATCGTAGGCGTAAGCCCTTTTTCTGTTGTGTTTTTTTTCTTGTATTGGGTCACAATAGACCTTTCAAACTAAGTTTTGTCTTTCTAACATTATAGGATTTGAAAAATATTTGTCAATGTTTTTCTTTTCTCGGTTAAAGGGAGCAGAAATAGACGGCATAGAAAAAAGCGCCCGGACCTGGGAATTCCTGGCGGTGACACACAAATCTACAGGAATTACCGCAAACGGCGTTTTCGAGACCTGTGCTCAGAGGCATGCGTCAACGATTGAAAACGCCATGCAACGCCGAGACAAAGGCGTCTTGCTTTTTGATGAAAAAGCGGATCCGGCGTGTCAGGGCACTGGAGAACGGAATCCATCCTTTCGTGCTGGGATTTTGTTCAGGTTCGTGCAGATGGAGCCGGAGAAGCATGGGAACGGGTTATCCGGCATATTTCCGGGGTATAAACACTGTGCGGGGGATGGAACAGGGGCGCCTTTACCACCCCTATCAGCCTGTAGCGGGGAGATAAACAGAGAATGTTGTGCCGTGACCGGGCTGGCTACTGACCTGAATGGTGCCGTGATGGGCATCCAGAATGCTTTTGACAAGGGAAAGGCCCAATCCCGTTCCGACAATAAACCGGGTTTTTTCATTTTTTACCCGGTAAAAACGTTCAAAAATGTGATCCAGATCTTTCTTCTCAATTCCAATCCCTGTATCACTTATTTCAATGCGCAGATAACCATTCTGTCGGCTGGCAGAAACAGTAATTTGCCCTCCCTCGGGGGTGTACTTGATGGCATTACTGATAAGGTTGGAGAATACCTCCTCCATATTGTACCGATCCGCCATTATTCGGGGCAAGTTATCCCCAATCTTCAGGTTGAGGCGAATTTGTTTTGATTGAGCTTGGGACCGGTAAAAGTCAACCTGTTCCGTTAAGATTTCCGCTATCTCAAGACGCTCTTTTTCCTGCGTAAGCAAACCGGATTCTATTCGGGCCAGATCCAGGAGATCAGTCGTAAGTCCCGCAAGAGCCTCAAGCTTCTCAGAGGCCCGGCCCAGGATCTCGCTTTGCTTTTCTGTTACATCGCCGGCCAGGCCGTCCATGATGACTTTTATCTGGGCAAGAACTGAATTCAAAGGATTGCGTATTTCGTGAGAAACCATGGACACAAAATCCGTTTTGAGCTGGTCCATTTTTCGCAGTGTCGTAATATCATGAAGTACCGTAATTGTGCCCAGATTTCGATCAAGCCTGTCTCTGAAAGGTATGCATCTTACCCCAAGTATCTTTTCTTGTTTTCCCCCATCGCTCTCCAGGGTTATTTCAGCGGTCAGGGCTGTGAACTTATCCTTCGGCATGGCCAGGGCCTGATCGATCAATTCTGTCAGTGTTTTATCCTGAAAGACTTCCGGGGCAGGCATGCCCAGCACGCTTTTTCCCTGATAGCCGATCATTTTCAGGAAGGCCGGATTGGCCAATGCGACCTTTTTCTGCGCGTCAGTGGCCATCACGCCATCAGAAAGATGATTAATGAGCACCCGCATGCGGCTTTTTTCCGTCAGGATATCCTGAAGGTTCCGGATATATTCGATCGCTTTTGCAATAACATCCCTGAGCTCCTGTGGAGAGAAGGGCTTTGAGATGAAATCAAAAGCGCCTTTTTTCATGGCCTGTATGGAATGTTCCAGTGTTGCGTAGCCGGTGATAACAATAATGACTGTATCCGCATGACGCATTTTTACCTGATCCAGGACTTCCATTCCGGATACGTCGGGCATCATCAAATCAAGAAGAATAATGTCGTAGTGCTTTTCCTCTATCATATCCAGTGCAAGACGCCCATTTTCTGCCAAGGCGACTTCAAAGCCTTCCTGCGTCAGCATCTTGTGGCAGGCATCCCTGATACGCTTTTCATCATCCACGACCAATATGCTTGGCTCGAAAAGAATTTTGTCTCCTGATGGTGTCATAATTGGTTTCAGCCTCGATTCGGGAGCCGGCCATAAACAACTCGGATGAAATTGGATTCAGGTTCAGACGGGGTTAAGCCGACCCGATTCAGCGGTACCGCGGCTGTGCCGGGCTGTGTTGAGAATTCCGTGATTCAGAATCGGTCCACGATAGTCTGAGATGAAGGCACAAGATATTCAAGTTCGCTGCGGCTGACTCCTCTGTTGAATTTATTGGTTTTACTCGATGCCGCTGTCTGCGTCCGGTACATAAAGCGGCAGTTCTACCAGAAAGGTTGTCCCTTCCGGACCGGTTTCTTTGACAGAAATATGACCGCCGTTTTCTTTTATTATCCCATAGGCGGTGCTTAATCCCAATCCGGTGCCTTTTCCCTGTCCCTTTGTTGTGAAAAAGGGGTCAAATACCTTATCGAGATTTTCTTCAGGAATCCCACAGCCGGAATCGCAGACTTCGAGGAATACCTTTTTTTGAGGCTTATCGCGATAAGCCCGGAAAGTGATTGTGCCCTCGCCGTTCATGGCGTCGCACGCATTCATAATCAGATTAATAATTACCTGGCAGATTTGATTTTTGTCCACATGGACCAGCATCATCTCATTAGGAATTTCCTTTTTGAAAACGATATTTCCAAAGACCTTCTTGTCAGGAATAAGCGTCAGGCTGCGATCCACCAGGGCACCAAGCTGAACAATGTCTTCGTTCGGGTTTGATTGACGTCCATAGGCCAGAAGGTTCTGAACGATCCCTTTACACCTCTGGACATCCTCTATAATGAAGTCCAGATTCTCTATAAGTGGGTGGCCGTTATCCAGAGACTCCTTCGCCAGGCTGGCATAAAAAAGGATACCCGTTAACGGATTGTTGAGTTCATGGGCGACACCGGCGGCCAGTTGCCCCATTGAAGCCATCTTTTCGGACTGAACGAGTTGTGCCTGAGTTTCTTTAAGCTTTTTTTCAACAGCCAGCCTTTCCCTGAGATCGTTGTAGATACCGGTTGTGGCAATTTCCTGATCACCTGAATATATGATGGCTGCTGTCATTTCAACCGGAATTTCTTCTCCCTTTGCGTTCAAGATGGTCGCCTTGGTACTCAGCAGTTTTCCCTTCCCGCCAAAGTCCGCACTCCTGAGTTTCTTCATGGTTTCTTTGGCCATGCCGGGTGGGTACAGGTTTACGATATTAAGGCTCTCGGAAGAATCCGACAGCCTGTAGCCGAAAAGTTCCTCTGCAGCCTCGTTCATTACCAGAATGTTTCCATCCCGGTCTGCGGCCAAGATGGCACTGGCTGAACTTTGTACCACGCTTACCAGAAATTCCTGGATGCCGGTCAGACGTCGTTCCAGGTTTTTGATTTGGGTGATATCCCGGATGCTTTCCATGATATAGGCCACTCCGCCGTCATCATCCAGGATGGGAGAGAAAACCCGTTCCTCCCAGGATTCTTCTCCCTGTTTATTGATAATCCGGTTTAGTTTTGAGTGGCCCTTTCGGTCGGCCAGAACTTTTGAAAAAGGGCATTTTTCCGTTTGGCAGGGTCTTTTGGAGTTAAAGAAAATTTCATGGCATGTCTTGCCGACGATTTGATCAATCGTACCGTACTTTCTAAAAAAAACCTTGTTTGCATCCACGATAGTCATGTCCGGTCTCAGGATCAGGGTCGGAAAAGAAAGGGAGTCAAAGACTCGAATTCTCCAGTCTATTCCTTGATATTCCATATCTGCTTCCATGATGTTGAGGGTGGTTCAGGGGATAAGGGGCCCTCCGTTCCTACTGGGGCACTTTAAATGTTTCGGTTAAAACAGCTCTGGCATCCTGTGCCTTTCCTTCAGGCAGAACGATGTAAATGCTGGAAGTTGAACAGCCCGCTGCCAGGACACGAATATTTCGGTCTGCCAAGGCCCTGAAAGCAGATTCGACTATCCCATACCTGTCGCCGAAATGGGGACCGTGGAAAAAGATCAATTCCACTGGGGATGTCATATGAAAGGGCTTCCCTTTATCCGTTGCGGTAAGACGATTCAAGTGACTTTTCATCACATGTTCATCCCGACATCTGACAAGAAGAGATAATTGGATTTCCCGGTCGCCGGACAACTGGATGAGAGCCAGATGGAAGTTTATGCCGAGGTCTCCCATGTTCTGAAATTTTTGCCCCCACGTGGGCAGTTCGTCAAACCTGCAATTTGTTTCAAACAGGGACAAATTGGAATTTTCCTGGAAACCGTATGTCTTAATCCTGGGTTCCCAATAAACGGCGATGGTTTCCACAATAGTATCTCAGAAGTATTGGCCAAACTAGTTCCCATCCATAAATGGCCTTTTTGCGCAATCCCCGCGTCAATCCGTGGGATCACTTGCCTGCCTGTGCGTGCCTGCACGCAGACAGGTGCGGCGAATCCGATGTAGGCCTCCGCATAGTCCCTTGATTTTCTTGGCC
>CAYTJI010000168.1:0-4937 GCA_964438065.1 uncultured Desulfobacteraceae bacterium
CGGGCCATGTGGTTGAAACGCGGATCTCGGCCGGGATATCTATTCCGGTATCCGGGTCCGCCCCTGCCGCAAAAACCGGGACAGGCATGCTGTAATCCGTGTATGCCTCCCAGTCCCGTGCGGCCTGAGAAATCCCGATCCGCAATTGTTCGATCGGTTTTAGGGAACAGGCCCCCTGGGGTTCGAGGTGGGCCTTGCCTTTCATCCACACGGCGAAATCAGCGTCCGGGAGCACACTGTTCGGATTCAAGTTCGGATCCAGTTCCAGTCGGTCGTTCCTTATTGTATAGACACCGGCCACTTCAAGATCCATGTGGGCATTGTCGAACCAGAAGACCGTCAGATCTTCTTCGCCTACCGGTGGGTCGGAATCTTCAAGCAAGGCCAGTATCCGCGCATCGTTCAGGAGATCGCTTCTCTGTTCTCCGGTGACGGCAAATCCGACAGATTCTCCGCTTTTGGGAAGGGTCAACTGCCATGTTGCTTGCGATAAGGGATTTTCTATATCCCAATCCGCAAAGCCCACTCTGGCCTCCGAACTTTTCAGCATGATTGAGACGTCTTTTGTAAGCGGGTGCTTGAGCCGCGCGCTGCACAGGGTCGTAAACACCCTTGTCGTGAGGCCTTCCGGGTGTCCCGGCGGCAGGTTGGTTTTGAGGCGTACCGCATCATCGAGTTCTCCATCGTCCCCGCTGATATCCGGATCGTCCAGGGTATCGTTCACGAGGATTTCCACCTCGACCACGTGTACGGTCACGGTATCCACTTCCTGGAGATCTCCGCAAGTGACCCGGGCTTTGGCAATGTACGTGCCGCCTTTGTCGTAGGCATAAGTGGGCGACGCCCCGGTGAAGATTCCTTTTCCATCACCCATATCCCAGAAAAACACGGGATTCGCACAATTATCCTGGTCATAGGCGGCACTGAAAGTTACACCCCGGTCTTTGCCCACGAAGATCTCGTTTTTTCCGTTCGCCTTTGCGATGAGATTTATAGGCGGAGGGATGACATTGATGTCCAATGGATTGGAAACAGCCGGGGGCGCGTCGTATTCTTCATCCGTTTCCTGAAACCACACGTATCCTTTCAGGTTCTCCCGGCCTTCCGGGACACAGTAGTTAACGGCCAGGCTGATTCCCTCTCCCGCGGCCAGGCGGGAAAGATCATAGGTCCAGTCTTCCATGCCCGGCAGGGTGCTGTAGAGGCGTATATTGCTCAAGGCCGCGTCCCCGATGTTTTCGATCTGCACTTCGATGTCAATGCAATCGCCGGGGAGCAGTTCCAGCGTGTCCCGGCCACCGGCGCTCATGAGGATATTCAACTCAGGTGTCTTGCAGACACACTTGGCGTCCGGTTCCAGCATGTCGCCGGTCGGGTCATCCACGGGAAGGCCCGGCTCCGGCGGTAAATCCGGGACCGCCGGGTTTGCCGGGTCCAGCACGTAAAACAACAGGTTGACCCGGTTGTTGTCACGGTCCGGTTCTTCGACAGACCTCTCGGGAATATCCAGCGTAAACATACGCCATCCGGTCAGGTCCGTGTCCGTTTGATTGATGTTTTCCAGCTTGAACGTGCCTCGGGGCAGGTGCATCTCGGCGCCCGCGTTCATGTCCGGTTTCACCCGGATTCTTTCCACGGCATTGCCCGAGCCATTGTCTTTTTCATACATCCGGCACCATACTCCGGTGATGTCCAACGGCCCGTTATTGACGACCCTGGGGATGATTTCCTTTCGGCCTGTCTGCTGAAATTCGGTGATCTGGGCCTCTACCGCCGCCATGTTCGCTGCCCGCTGTGCCTGATCCGGGTCATCCATCAGCCTTGCCTGGTACACGGCCCACGCCGGTCCGTTAATCGTGTCTTCAACAAAATTCCAGGCCATGGCAATGAAGGCGTTCGCATCCGTTTCGGAGTCAAATGTCGTTTCGCCGTCCGCCACCTGCTGGAATCTGGAGACCTGATTCACGATTTCTTCGGGTGAAAACACGCCTGTCTGATTCACTACCGAGAGCGCTGCCGTGGCGGCAATCCACTGCTCAATGCTTGTGCATGTGCCGTCCGTTTCCCACGTATCCGGATCCGGGCTGTCCCCGACTGCTACCGCCGGACCGAGGCCTTTGTACGTGTCCGCGCGAAAGGCCACGAAATGGTTTCCGTCCTCATTCGCGATCAGCCGGGCCAGGGCCGCCTGAAGGGCCATCCGGGCCACCTCCCGAAGGTCTTTCCGCCAGGCCGCCTGAAGCGTCGTGCCTGTTTCGGATTCACCGTGGAAGCGGATGAGGACGCCGGACCGGAAAAACGCGGCCTTCTGGAGTTTGGCCAGTTCATAGCCCTCCTGGCGCCAGATGTGCGAAGGTTCCTCTGTGGCGCATTCCCCGGGGTCACAGGAATCCGTGAGCAGGGAAATGACCAGATCCACAGGTATGGGATTGTCCCGGAGGGCATCGCTGTCCGTTACCCAGGCACCGTTCAGCAGCATCTCAAGCAGTTGGACCCGGGTGGCAAGCCCCTCGTTTTCTCCCTCAGGATCAATTCCGGGATCTCCTGCGACAAATGCCTCCCATTGGACCGGTGTGAATTTGATGTCATGAAAAGTCACCCGGACGCCCGCCGCCTCCACGGGCCGCGGTTGGCCGTCAAGGTCTATAACCTGATTCCGAAGCTCTGACAGGAGGCTCTGCCTTTCACCCCACTGGGCTTCCGGAATCAGGACAGCAAACCGGTAACGCGGGTCTTTGCCCCGGGTCTCGTCACTGCAGCCGCCTTTCCAGAGGCAGGCCCGGTCGCCGTAGGCGAGCACGGCCACGGAACCCGTCGGCATACCGCTTTGAATGATGCCGTTCTCAACCACCTGCAGGAGCGCCTGTTTTTCCGCATACCCGGGCACGCGCTCAGGTTCGCCGACCGCCTTGAAGTCTATGGACAGATCCGGACACTCGCGAAGCTTCGCGATAACCAGGGGTTGCTGGCCGTCCGCCTGGATCCCCGCATACAAAAGACCTCGTTCCGGGTCCACCCGGAACCCCAGAACTTCCACCGGGCCGGCATAGCCGGGCACGGTAACAGGCAGGATGCCGATAATCCGGTCGTTCCATCCGTCCCCGTCCTTATCTTCCCGGGGATCGAATGGTTGGCTTATATCCACGATCAGTATGCCGTCCCCGCCGGTCGCGTTGTTGACATTGCTTGCGCCGACATAGGCGAGCATGGCCCTGGCGTCCACGGCGACATGCTTGGTAATCACCCCGGGAGGCGTGTCAACAAAGCTGAATCTTTGTGGCGTTGAGCCGTCTTCCGGAATGTCATAGAGAAAGATTCCCCCGTTTTCAGACGATACCACGGCAAGGTCGCGGGGTGTGGGTTCTGATGTGATGTCATCCCGCACAGGGATGCGGGCGGCAATTGCGACATGGGCGGGCAGGCGGGGAAGCCTGACCAGGCCGGTCGGCTCACCCGCAAGATCGGCCCGGAAGATCTCCAGGGTGGCAATGTCGGTGCCGTCCTTGAGGTCCGCGGCAATGGCCACAACCCTTGGCGGAATGACAGAGTCGTAGGCATTGAGAACAGGGGGGATAACGGCCACGTCCTGGTAATAGAGCTGCGTATTCAGGTGCAGGGTCTCGGCGTGCCCCCAGGGATACTGGGAGGCGGACTGTCTTTCATCATCGTTGATGGTGGGAATGTTCAGCCCCAGGTCGACCAGTTCGAGGCCGATGCCGGTGGTTGCCACATAGGCCCCCACCGTGTTTTCATGGACCATGTCCCCATGGGCGATGTCCACTCCGGGCAGAAGGGAGAGACCGTGAGCAAACCCCATACCCGCGGGTGCCTCATAGTGTCTGCCATATGTGGACGCGCCGTTATCACTCAGCATCCTGGATGATATCCACTTGAAATCATCGGTACGGGTCACATCATATGACCACAGGTAACTGTAGCCCGAACCGTACGTTGTGGTCACGGCAAGGTCGCCGCACCCGCCTTCGATGATTCCGCAGCCCCCGTCTTCATCCCTGCAGTTTCTCGCTATCCATTCCTCGTATCTCTGCTGATCCGGATTTTCCGGATCCACGCACAGGCGTATGGAAGGATCCGCCATTGCGTAGTAGAGATGCCGCCTTTTCCAGAACTGCGGGTCTGCCCAGGCATCTTCCCTCGGGGTGATCTGGATATTGTCCAACAGACGGACACGCGATTGATAAAACCTGCCGTCCGTGTGGAATCCAGCCGTGACAACAGGCGCGGTCGGGTCCGTGGCGTCAAAGGTAAAAAGACCGTAGGCCGAGCCCGGGGTGAGCCCACGCTGGATGGCGGCGAGTGTTGTGTGGGTTCTGCCGTCCCAGCTTTCTTGCGGGGTGCGGGTAACAAAGTCGACATCTTTAAACCGGAAAGGATCCGGGATCTGTTGCACGTCAACACCCAGGGCGTCGGCAGCCGTACCGCGGTCCATACTGTCGGATGCCGTGGGAAATATGATGCGCGGTTTGTATGTGGAAAACAGGATCGGCGGACCGTCATAAGTGTTTCCGGCCATGTCTTTGATGTGTTCAAGATGCAAACGGTATGTTTTTCCCATGGGGAGCCGGCCGTAGGGTTCAAACACAATAACCGTGTTGTTTTCAAGCAACTGCCAGGTCCCGTGGTAAACCGTTTTTTCATCATTTTCGGCTGTCAGGTAGATATCCTGTTCTCCGGCCCCGAGAAGCGACATGTAATCCACGGGCTCGGAAAAACGGATTTTCAGCCTTTTGGTGTCACTGTTCAGTATCCGGCTCGTCGGGATGGTCCCGATCACTTCAGGGGATTTGATGTCGTGCCGGTTATAGACATTGAAATGAAAATGGGCGTGTTCAAAGGGCTGGATGGGATCGACATCCGCATAATCGATGGCCTCCCCGGTTTCGGCATCCCGCACAACGACCTTCAGGGGTGTGTCC
>CAYTJI010000169.1:0-4911 GCA_964438065.1 uncultured Desulfobacteraceae bacterium
TTTTTGACGCCGGTATTGGCGAGTCTCATTGCATTGTATATTGTTTCACCTTCGTTTGTGGATATAATAAATAGAATCTTCATTTTTTCTTTCCTCTATGAAAGCTTTTCCAAAAGGAAATCTTTCATTTTTTGTTTATCCAATGAAATCTTCAACGGTACCAGATCATCCTCAAATAGTACATTTGTTGCTCTTCTGAAGTCATATTTCCGAGCTTTTTCGGAATCTGTGGTGTAAATGCTCAGATTAATTTTTTCTCCGAACATGTTTTTCATTTCTTCGGCTACACCTATAGCTTTTTTGCATGACATTCAATTTGGGTTACCACTGTGAAAAACTGTTAATTCAGCCATAAATCTCTCCTTTTCAAATCGTTTGAATTGTTAAACCACATAACGAGGGAATACGAGTCTCACCCGGTTGTTATGCGTTGGACGCTCCATCGATTTGCCCCGGCGGCGCGCAGCGCCGCCGGAACTTACGTTATATCAACGGGATCAAAAGCCTGTCATGACATGGGGGATAAGATTTTTCTGGCATTGATTTAAAAAATACTCATCGGTCATGCCGGCAATGAAATCACGAACAATACCGGCGGACGGAATCCTCTGTCTGTATTCCAACGACATCCCATCCAGAAATCCGCTGAAGATGTCGGAATCCTGGTTTTCGGTCTCCAAATCCCTCAAATATTGTTCAAACAAAAGTTCGAACATAAGCTTGATCCTGCAGGTCTGTTCTTTCACTTTCCGGTTTTTGTAAATCCGTTCTCTATTAAATTCTTTCAATATTTTCAATGCGTTGCCAACCCTGTCACTGAAACAGACATACGGCTTTTCAAGACTGTTCCCAATAAGATCTTCCACAAGGCTGTAAACAATCGTTCCATTGGTTTCTCCCAGCACACTTCTGCATACCTCAGGGATATCGCCTCTGGTAATCAACCCCAACCGAATCGCGTCTTCAATATCACGACCGATATAGCTGATCGTATCCGCCATCCTGACCACACACCCTTCCATGGTCATGGGCCAGAGATCCAGGGAAGGATCTGCTCCTTTCCGCCTCATTTCGTCATCAAGCACATGAAAACTCTTGTCTTTTTTGGGTTCAAGGGCCTGAGAATGAAGCTCTCCGTCATGGGATAAAATGCCGTCCAGAACCTGGAGGGACAGATTCCACCCTTTCCCTTTTCTCTCTATTTCCTGCAGGAAGCGAACACTTTGAATATTATGGAGAAATTTGCCGATCCCATGGATTTCACAAATGTCTGAAAGAATTTTTTCGCCGTCATGCCCGAATGGCGTATGCCCGATGTCGTGTCCGAGCGCAATGGCCTCGATCAGGTCTTCGTTAAGCCTCAGCAATCGCCCAATGGTCCGGCCTATCTTGGAAACAAGCTGGACGTGCAGTACCCGGTGCGTGATATGATCGTTTTTTATGAGGTAAAAAACCTGGGTCTTGTCTATATAGCGGGAATATGCCAGAGAGTGAAGGATGCGATCCGTATCCACGGAAAAGCTCTGCCGGTGCCCCCGGATAACCTCATCATCATCCTTTCTGCGTATGGCATCGCGGCTCAGGCATGCCAGCGGCGAAAGTCTGGACGACTCCTGTTCGTCAAGCCTTTTTCTGATCTGATACAAAAAACCGCTTTCCTTCACTGTTTCAAATCCTTCCTGAACAATATGAACGACACCGGCAAGGACCGCTTCGCAAAGCCGATTCCCTGCATTATGCGGCACCTGTGACAAATGTCCCCTTACGGATTTTTTTTGTAGACCCTTTTCAGCTCGTTAAAGATATTTTTCCCCCGGCGGGAAATGACCTCATGCGCCTTTCCGGCAATATATCGGGAATCTCTTTCGATTTGATGGTCAAAGGGAAATTCTCTCCCCTCTTTTCTATACTTCCATCGCAGCAGGGAACGGGCAATCCTGACTTCCGCTTCCCCGGCTATTCTTTTTAAATTTGCCTTTGTTTTTTCTTCCATGGCAGGCCTGTGTTAAGTCCGGCAAAATATGTCTACGAACCCGGGCCTGAATGAGTAAACACCCCGGGGGTGTTCAAGACTTACCGAAAAAACAGATTTTTTACTTGAAAAAATAAATCAACTTTTTTAGCATTAAAAGATTTAGTCGTTCAGACCGTCTGTTTGCCGCAAAAGCGTATTTTCGCCATGGCTGCGGCACGGACGGACCGTTTTCTAAATGTTTCTAAATGAAAATCATTTTTGTTCAACCCGTACTCTGATTCTATATCAGGGTTAACGGATATCCGCAAGGAGGTAATTGACGCTTGGGCACCGTGTTGAAAAATGCTCGATTGTTTTCACACGCCAAAAATATCCATCGTGGCATGCTATGGTCAAACGCATGAATATTGTCACCCAAAACCTATATGGTGTCCATCCATAAATGGCCCTTTTGCCCAATATACACGTTGCGCGAAAAAAATAATCCTCGGAATATCAACCAGATGCCTGCCTGTCCCGTGAAATGCCGTTGTGTTTCCATTTCACCGGGGCGGTTATTTTTTTCGCACGCCCCCGCTCAAAGTCCGGGATCTTCGACTTGATCTTGGCCAAATCCCGCCATGGCGGGACTCATTTATGGATGGACACTAACCAGTATTTCATCAAATGTCAAGGGCAGACCCCTATCCCTAAGGGTTCCGGTTTGACGGATCAATGTCACCGTGCTATTCTGCCATGCATGTCTAATAGTGTTTAGAACAGATAACATAAAGAAAATAACCATGGAAAGAGTCCTTGGATTCCGGAAGATGCATATACTGCATCATGCCAGTGAAGGACCGGCCGCAACAGGATGGCGGATCAGGGGTGGTTGCGCTCCGAAGTGCATCGGTCTCCGCACCCGGAAAAGCTATTGCCTGACGGATCGGGGCCGCGAGGTCCTTCTGTTTCTTTATGAGCGGGTTGAAGAATTGTGGAACGACATCAGCAATGAACCCAACGACTGAAAAGCCGGCCACAGCCCCGGCAATCGAGATGAAGGACATTTTAGTTCGATTTCAGGGGAGGACCATCTTAAATGGTTTTTCCATGAGGCTCTTGCCGGGGGAAAAAGTGGTCCTGACTGGAGATTCCGGGCTCGGAAAGTCCACGGTACTGCGGTGCATCCTGGGCTTTGTGATCCCCGACGAAGGGGAGATTTTTATCCAGGGGCAGCGAGTGTTGTCTGAATCCGTATGGACCCTTCGTACGCTCCTGGCCTATGTTCCCCAGGAACCTGAATTGGGCAATGGGACCCTGGAGGAATGGTTCAGGGCACCCTTTTCCTTCCGGGCAAACGTGGGGCTAAAAAAAAACCTTGAACGTCTGCCCGCGCTGCTGGAACGTTTCTCTCTTTCGCCGGACCTGCTCCGGAAGGAGGTCGGCACCCTGTCAGGAGGTGAAAAGCAGCGGGCGGCCCTGATCTCCGCCATACTCCTCCAGAGGAAAATTTTCCTTTTGGATGAACCTACCTCTGCCCTGGACAGCAAAAACGGGGAGAAAGTGGTGGAGTTTCTTTTTACAATCCCGGACGCTTCCATTCTGGCCGTATCCCATGACCAGTCGTTTGTCCATAGGGCGGATCAGGTCATTGAACTTTTCCGGAAAGGGGAAACCCATGCGCGTTGAAGATATCAGTCTCTGGGCCCTGTCCGGCTACTACACATTGTTGATCATTCCTTTCGGGATGATGCTCTGGCTGCGTATCCCGATCATCGGAAAAACGTTTTCCTCGGTGGCAAGGATGACGGTACAGCTCCTCTTCGTGGGATTTTACCTTCAGATCGTTTTCAGACTCAACAATCCCTGGATAAATACCCTGTGGCTGGCGGTCATGCTCGTAGTGGCCGATCTCTCGATTATCAGGGGATGCACGTTAAAATTCCGGAGGTTCATTTTTCCGCTTTTTGTCGCCCTTGTCGGAGGCACGGCAATTCCGTTGATTGCCTTTGTGGGTCCGCTCCTCAGCAGGCCAAATCTCATGGACGCTCAGTATGTGATTCCCATTGGAGGAATGATCCTGGGCAATTGCCTCCGGGCTGATATTATCGGGATCAGGAATTTTTATGAGGCCATGAAAAACAAGGAAAAAGCCTTCCTTTACGCCCTTTCCCAGGGTGCCCGCCTGCATGAAGCCACCCGGCCTTACCTGCGTGATGCCTGCCGGGCCGCTCTCCTTCCCACCGTGGCCACCATGGCAACCATTGGCCTGGTAGCCCTGCCCGGTATGATGACGGGCGTGATCCTCGGGGGCGCTGATCCCATGACCGCTATCAAGTATCAGATAGCGATTATGATCGCTATCTTCACGGGAACGGGCATCACGGTGATCCTGGCAATCCTGATGAGCGTCAAGAGCAGTTTCACCCCGTACGGTATCCTTGATTCCCAGGCCTTTGGCAGTTAGCTGGTTTCCATCCATAAATGGCCTTTTTCCGCAATCCCTGCGTCAATCCGCGGGATCACTTCCCTGTCTGTGCGTGCCCCACGGAGACAGGTGCGGCGTACCGGATGTACGGCTTCGCATAATCCCCTGATTTCCTGGGGCTTACGCCAAAATTCGCATTTCCGGATCGGAAACTCGTAAGCGCCCGAATTTCATTTATGGATGGGCTATAATGGGCTACTTGCCGAGAAGAGCATTCCATGGTGACGCCCAACTATAAAGAGATAAAAGGGCATTAGGGAATGGAACTGAACGGGCCGAAATATGTTCGAATCCAGCGATGGCGGCCATATATTGAACAGTCCGGCTATTACACTTCAAATAGCCCGCCCCGATAACCCCCAAACGGGAGTGCAGAAAAACTTTTTGATCGCTGAAAGCCGAATAAGATCCTCTTACCTAAATGCTGCAAGCGTCGGGTTTGCCGAAGACCTGCCTGCAGCAGGCAGGT
>CAYTJI010000170.1:0-4901 GCA_964438065.1 uncultured Desulfobacteraceae bacterium
AAGTGATTCCGTTGATTGACGCAGGGATTGCGGAAAAAGGCCATTTTTGATGCAGGTGATTTGATCCCATGAAATCCGCACCGGTTATTATTGTTCAACTCGTGCATATTGAAGGGCCGATGAGAGGGCGGATTCAGGAATTTTCCGAATCCGAGGTGTACATCGGACGACATCCATCATGTCATGTGCAGTTCCCAAAGGATATGACAACGATTTCCAGAAGGCATGCGAAGATTGTCCGCGAGGGCAATCGCTTTAAGCTGGTCAACCAGGGAGCCAATGGAACGTTCGTCAATGGAAAAAGGTGCGATGAAATTTATCTTAAAGATGGAGATGTCCTGACCATTACAGAAAACGGTCCAAAGGTCAGTTTTCTGACCGAGATGAAGGAGGTCCCGGGAACCCCTGAAGTCGAGCCGTCGCCGGAACCCCCGGCCCGGGAATCTCATTCGGCCGCCCCCGCGGTGCCCCCGGTCCGGCCCAAGCCCGCTGATGCGGAATTGCAGCCCTCTTCACCGGAGCAACCTCAAATGCCCCGGGAACCCGCCCGAAAGGAACCGCCTGCTTCTGTGCGGAGGGAGCAGCAAGGCCCTCCGCCGGGGGATGACATGTCAGTGCAGAAGGTTCAGGTCCCCCTGATCATCCAACTCGGACCGACCCTGCGTTCATTCAAGGAGCTTCCAGTAAGCATTGGGAAAAGTCCAAAATGTGATTTTATGCTGAACCATCCGGCAATTATCGACCATCATGCCCGGGTTTTTTACGGCCGGGATCAATACTGGGTAAAGGATCTTACCGGTCAGGAGGTTGTTACGATCAATGACCGGCCTGTAGGTCTCCAGGCGCCCCTGAATCCGGATGATACCTTGTCTTTGAGTGCATCTGGGCCGCGATTCCGGTTCCTGGGGGGTGGAAGGCTTGCAGAGATTGAAGAACCGGTCCGGGAAGATCCGATCCAGGACAAGCCTGAACACACCTCCGGAGAGAACCGGGAGACTTTTTCACCGAAAGACCAGGCTGAAAAGCTGATCAAAGGTGCGAAAAATGTCCTAAACAGGTTTTTGCAGCGCTGATAAAGGCCGAAATATGCCCAGGATACTTCCCCGACGTTACCGCTGGACGGTTGAACACTGGGAGCACTGCTACCGTACGTGGAACGGAGCCCGTGCCCCGGGCGGAAGACCGATCTGGAGAGAGCATTGCCGCACAAGATCAACCCCTCCGCATGCCCTTCTTGCGGCTGACGGATACAGAATCCCGTTTCCGCGCCTGGTCCGCAGGAGTGATGCCTATGAGAATACCGTCGAAGTGGTGACGGAGATCTGGCTTGACGTTGATCCGGATTCTGTGGTCGAACCTTCCTCGGACGGAGGAGAAATCGATCCTGCGGAGATTGAGGCTTACAATTATTCCGTAGACATCAATCTGCGGGGTCGCGGTTCCATGAGCCTGCTCAGCTGGACGGACTTTATTTCTCACCCCCGTGCAGGGCTGGCCCCTACGGCCGCGGGTATCGGGGTCAGTATGGCGATTCCTTCCGGGATGGCCGCCACTGATCATTTTTCGAGTGACCTGCGCAACGGGCGGCGGGTCGAATACTTTGTCCTGCTGCAGGATCCGGACGGTTCATGGTAACAGCCTGCTTTTCGGCATTGACGACATTGGTTTTTTTGCTCAGGTCCGAACGTCCGTGAAATATATGGGTGGGATTTGAGAGATGTGACCAAGTCGGGTGGAACGTGCCTTTTTCAAGTGCCTTTCTCTATTCCCCGGTCACCTCGGAAAGTACGATGTCATTCCGGACCAGATTATTGCCTCGCAGGAAATACTGAATGATCGTCCCGTCATCTTCTCCTTCCACAAAATAACGGTCAACCGGACCGAACACGGTCTGCAACTGCCCTTCAGTACATGTGGGCATGAAAATCCGGAAAACCCGGGGATCATAATATCGAAAAAACAGTGTATTGCCGTCTTCGTCAGCGACCTTTAGAAATTTCCGGAAATGGTGCCGCAATTCCAGAAAGGTCGCTGTTGACGCAACAAATATGCCCCAGCTTTTTCCCCAACCATGATCCAGAACCCACCGGGTGAACGGATTTTCTTCATCCAGTTCGATCAGGTAGGGTGCTACGGGGGCCAGTTGGTGTGCCTGCTCACCGACGAGCAGACAGGTTTTTTCAGCATCTGCCGCAACAATTTCCGGATAAATGGTATCGTCCCTGGCCGCATCAATAACCGTGAATATTCTGCCTTGCTCCTGAGAGTCGTCCGACCACAGGATCCGATGGATGACATCGCGTAATTGATCTGGAATCGACATGAAAAATCCTTTTTTTGTTGCAGAGCCGGCACGGGCTCATGAGGCTTATGGTCATGTCTCACAAAACGGTGTTCCTTCTGCCGCCGCCTGTTTGAACGCTATGGCCTGGGGGGTGATCTGTGTTGCATTGATCTGGTCAACCGTGACACTCGGTGGTGCCGTTGGTTGCCCGGGATCGGTTGTATCGGCCTCCACCGGTTGATCAGGAATGGCAGGAGAAGCTCCTGAACCCGATCCCGCAGAACCGCCACTGTTGATATTTACCAGTGTCCCCTGAATGGTAACTCCCATGGGATCAATCTTTACAAACCCGCCGGCAGCCTTCAGCGTGATCTCGAGTCCGGATTCAATAACGACCTTTATACCACTCTTGATGTGTACTTCCATACCGGCATCCAGTGCATGGTTCATGGAGACCTTCTGCTGAAAGTCGCCGCCGGCTGTAATGGAGATGGTCCCATCGACCTTTTCGTTATGATCCCCTTTGACGGTCAGGTGCTTATCTTTCTCCACCATTTCGAGATCGTCATTTTTTACAATCAGGTGACGTTTGCCCCCGACGAACTCCCGGCTCTGGCCTTTTACCCGGGTATCCAGAGTTTTTTCTGCATGAATAAAGAACTGTTCTTCTCCGGATTTGTCCTCGAAGCGAATTTCATTTACCCCACCGCTATCAGGAGAAGAGGCACTCTTGATCACGGATCTTGTCTTCTGAGCAGGAAGGTCGTAGGGCGGCATGTTCAGGCCGTTATACACCGCGCCTGTAATAATGGGCCTGTCCGGATCACTTTCGACAAAGGCGACAATGACTTCCTGCCCGATCCGGGGAAGAAATATGGCCCCCCACCTGGACCCGGCCCAGTGCTGGCTCATCCGGATCCAGCAGGAACTGTTTTCATTGTACTGCCCCTCCCGATCCCAGTGGAACTGGACTTTCACCCTGCCGTATTTATCTGTATAGATTTCTTCGCCGCTGGGCCCCACGACCACGGCCGTTTGAACTCCGGCAATAACGGGTTTGGGAGTCACCAGCGGGGGGCGGTACGGCACGGTATGCGGGATACACGTGAAAGTGTTTGAATATTGCGATATCCGGCGAGCTCCGGAGCCTCCGATAGGCTCTGCGGCACTGTGGTTGACAGCGGTCAGCACGTATGACTGGTTCATGTCATCCCGATAATAGCCGGTAAGATCAAATTTGTATCCGGCCGTAAACCCTTGACACGTGCTTGCGCCCGTTATGGTGGTGGTTCGCGCCTCTTCTGCCTGCATCCGTATGTTGGCCAGCCTTTCTCCTTCCGCCCTGGTGCTGTATTCCGCAGGAAAATCATAAAATTCACGTTCTCCCGGCCCCAGAGGGCTCTGGCAGTCCGCTTCAACCTTCAGGTCCGTATTGGGCATCATAAAATTAAAATCGTTCACCGTGTATTTGCCGATTCGAATCTCCTGCATTTTATCGAGGTCGGAGATGATTCCTTCCATAGGGGTTTCACCGCTCGACAAGGGATGATACCGGACAGAGGCGTGTTTTGGACACGGAGGGTGTATATCCGGTCCGTCAGCAAGAACCATGGTGTGTTTGCCGTTTTCATGCTCAAAAAAATAGTAGATCCCTTCCTGTTCCAGCAATCTTGACACGAAATTGAAGTCCGTTTCATTGTACTGGACACAGTATTCTTTTTGTTCGTAATTACTGAGCTCTATTCTGTAGTCTTTGAATCCCTTTTCCGAAAATATCTTTTCAACGATTTCCGGAACGGAAAGTTCCTGAAAGATCCTGCAGTTACTGTACCGGGTGAGGAGCCAGAACCACGGCACCATTTTTGCCGAATACCGTGCGAGTCGATGCCCCTGCTCTGTCTGTATGGTCCCCCTGTCCTGGATAAAACGGGATATAATTCCATTAAAATAACGCACGCTCCCGTCTGACAGGCGAATGGAGACCGTGACGTTTCCTCCAATAATATTAGAAAAGTCCAGGTTGCTGTTTTCAGATTCAAGGAGCAGATCGAATGAAAAGGGTATGGACAGGCCTTCTGTCCCTGAAAATCGGGTAAGCGCAACTACATCCTCACCCAAGGGTGTCGCAATGACCAACGTTCGGTTTTCTTGTGAGATCGTCATAGCTTCCTTCCTGAATTTAAGAAATGCATGGTTTCCCGCTAAAGACGTCAGAAAAAGCCCGAAGAGCGGGATGCTTGCTGTCACGACATGACGTGACGGGTCACTGAAAAGGCTATGAGAACCCGGGGTCGTTCCCGATGTCCAAAATATGGTGGCGGTGATAATGACTCGCACAAAGAAGATGATTCCGATTTTGTGCGAAATCAAAAGGGTGAATGAAAAAAGCCGGGAACCGAACGGCAGCGTAAGTGCTACGGGTATAAATACCAGCCGGATCATCCATTGTCAATGGTATTAAAAGGTTAGGGTATGTTGGGGGTGACTCGTTCCCGGCGCGGGATCTTCGATCTGAAACAAAAGCGGGATTCCCCGTTTTCGCCGGCTTCACAGGGTGTTTATTGAAACCTAAATCCTGCAAGCGTCGCGTTTGCCGAAGACCTGCCTGCAGCAGGCA
>CAYTJI010000171.1:0-4886 GCA_964438065.1 uncultured Desulfobacteraceae bacterium
CTCCTTTGTCCGCGCAAATCCCCGACGTGTTGAATCTGTACCGGAATCCGTCCCTTGCCGTGAACGTAAACTCAAGCCTTCCGATTTCCCTTTCGCCGAGACGCAGATCAAACCCGTTCCGCACCTCCATCCGGAAACAGCACTCGCCGGTATCTTCAATACCCACAATCGTGGCCAGTTGCTCATAATGATCCGCTGAAGAAGATATGCGGATAAGCGTCCGGTCGTGTTCCAATTCTCTGATCAGTCTGAGACGTTCCTCTCCAAGGATTGTTTCAGGTATATGGGGTATTTCACTTGTCATATTTTCCGCTGTTTTCGGTGCGACTGACCATATCTTCGGTGATGGAACGGCGGAACCTGCTCCTCAGTCCATGACCCCGTTAAATGAGAAGGTCTCCTGATAGTCAATCATAAAGACCCCATGCCCCTGTCATTTGGTTATGGATACATTTTTGACCTGCCAATTCTCATAAGGGCCGGAACCTTTTTTACCTGTAGCGCGCAAAGCCTGTCCGATTGTCCTATATCGATCCGCGACGTTCCAGAAAGGCTTCGAAATCGAGTGGAACAATCGTCGCCTCGCTGATCCCCGTGTCTTCTGAGGGTGTTTTTATCCCGGGTTTTTCAGCTCCGGTGTTTTGCAGAAATTGTTTAATTTCGCTGATGTCCTGTGACAAGTCCGAAACACGTCCGATCAGTCTCTCCAGCATTACACGGATTTCCTCTGTCGTGTTTGCGTCTTCACTGATCGTGACGGGAAACGACTGCTCAGGGAACGAAGAAACGGTCTCGTTTCCCAATGTCTGACCGTCTTCTCCTTTCGAGTACTGATCCATCAATTCTCTCTTTTCAAGCAGCAGATGTTCAAATTTTTCCAGTTCTTCCACAGCGTTCGGGCCGGTGAACCTCAGGGGTTGCCTAAAGGCTCTCAAACATTTTTCCCAGAAGGCCCCGAAACTGAACGCCCCGCTTTCTTCCACCTCTCTTCCTGTCAGTTCCGTGGCTATCCGGCGGATACAGATGGCAGCAACGGATTTCGGCGAAAGGGTAACAAAGGGTTCCTGTAGTTTGACAGCCCTGGAGACGTTCGGGTCATGAAAGATGGCACCGAGGAACAGAAGTTTGACCGAAAGAAACTTCCGCAGGGTTTCACTGAATTTCGCATACACGATTCTTGAACTGCGCATATCTGTGCACTGGTTCACAATGACCCGGGCGGCCCCCTCATATCCATTCAGAGACAATATTTTTATCAGGGCATAGGCGTCCGTCAAGGAAGTCGGCTCCGGCTTGAGGACCAGAATGATATCTGATGAAGCCAGGCAGAAGGAAATTACATTTTTTGAAACCCCCGCGGATGTGTCAAAAATAAAAAAATCATAGTCCGCGTCAAGCTCGGAAAAACCCTTGATTAATCGCTCTACCTTCTCTGAATCCAGGTCGGCAATTTTTTCGATTCCCGAACTGCCGGGAATAATATCCACTCCTTTGAAATCACGGATCAGGATGTCTTTGATGTGCTTTTCGCCTGAAATGAGATCTCCGAGGTCATGTTCCGGATAGAGCCCGAGAAGGATATTGATGTTGGCCAGCCCCAGGTCCGTGTCAAAAAGGCACGTACGGTACCCCTGATCCGCGAGGCAGATAGCCAGGTTTGCGCTGATATTCGTTTTTCCGACGCCGCCTTTTCCGCTGGTCACTGTAATTATCCTTGCCATGATGCTTCCTCATTATTCTGAGTGATCAGCACGTGAAACATTCCCGATCAAAGGTGCAGCGAGTATTTCAACCTGTTCGTTCCCCTCTTCGACATAAAAGGACACCTTGCTGCAGTGAAATTTTTCGCAGATATTCCTGAAACTGTCCTCAATGAATTCCCTGAAAATCGAAATGTCCGACTGTGGCATTTCATTCCGGACCCTTTTTGCAATCGATCTGTATTTTTCATACAGGTCTTCAATCATCATCTCGTCTTTTGCGGGATCCGTGATCAATATTCCGTTCGAATTTGAGACATCCCCACCCTCCCCTGTCAGATGATTCCTGAAAGGCTTCAGTGTTTCTCCGTAAAGTATGGCGAAGAGCTGTTCGAACTTCTCGTCAGTTACCAAAACGCATGATATCCTGAAACGTTTGTATATGGATCTCAGATCATTGGCCACCCATCCCCGTGAGGGATCCGATATGGCCACCGTCAGGTTATTGCCATTGAGAAACAAGGGCAGGACCAGGTTTTCTTCAGCAAATTTTTGTCCCACGATGTCACGAAGCGCTATTTTCTGTTTCTCGTAAAACACGAATCCATCCAGGTCGTGAAACGGGATGTTGAACTGTACGGACAATGCGAAATACAGTTGATCGACAGTGATCAGACTGTTCCGGATAAGAATGCCGCCAAGGGGTTCACCCGTTCGATTCTGCTCTTCAAGCTGCTTCTCCAATGTGTCCTTATCAATGATTTCCTGCTGCAAAAGAAACTCCCCGAGTTTGAGCCTCTTGTTGTACTTTTGAAAAACGAGGTTCAGTTCGCTGAGCGTAATCAGGTTCATATCGCAAAGGATTTCACCAATCGCCCGCCTATATCGCTTGAATATCAATGCTTCTTCCAGTTCTCTTTCCGTGATCATGCGCATCTTCAGTGCCAGTTTCGCAAGGTCTATGCTTTCAAGCTCCATGTCATAGACAGTTTTCAACTGTTCCTTCGTGATATGACCCTCTCTGACCAGCACGTCCGTGATTTGTTCATCAGGCTGTTTTTTCGCCCGGCACGCATTCAGCGCCTGTTGATCAACAAAGCCGTTCTCCACAAAAAGCCGTTCAATATCCTGCTGAATTTCAGGGCGAGCGATCATCCGGTCAACTTCATCCCCGGTAAGGAAGCCTTTGTGGACAAGAATCATATTGAGAGGCATCTTTGATTCTTTCTCGTGCCTTTCCTGCAGTTTTTCTGCTCTTTCAAGGTCCTTTTCCGTCACAAAGCCTTCTTTAACGAGCAGCGATCCGATTTTAAACCTTTCTTCTTCCACTCCCCTGACCCTCACATGTGGACAGCCTTATCCCTGTAATGGGAATCGTTCGGGTTCTCTTCATCCTCCAGCCGCTTGGATTCCATGAGTATCAACATTAACGGTTTGCTGATTTCCTTTTTCTTGTACCGGCAGACGTTTTCGATCTCAATCGCGCTGTTTTCCCAGTTGATGATGTCATAGGCAGCATCTTCTCCCCGCAGATTTCCTGTTTCCGCAGCGATCAGGCCCCCTTTCAGGAAATACAGATAACCGACCCGATGATCGGAGCGCACGGTCAGGGTACATGTTTTCTCCTCTATTTCCATAAGCTGAAGGAACGCGGCAGTGCTTATACCCTGGATCCGCCCTCTGGCTCCGCTGCTCAATTCCTCAAATACCATTTCCGCCAGCGCGTCTATATCCAGGGGTTTTTCCATGTACCGGGAAGCGCCGAGGGCTATTATCTCCCTCTCCAGTTCCTCCGTGATACACCAGCTCAAAACAATCGCGGGAATTTGGGGGTGACTCCTGTTCATGAAAGACAGAAGTTCCAGGCCGTTCATTTCGGGCATTTCCAGATCAGTAATGACCAGATCGATCTTGATGATATTCAGGATGGTACGGGCCACCTTGCCGTTCTCCGCGGTCAGGACCCTCAGATTATCGAAAGTTCGTAGTTTTCCAAGAAGGAGGGATCGAATCACGGGGTCGTCGTCCACGATCAGGACCTTCTTTATCGAAAATACGGAGACTTTCTCCTGCGCATGTTCAGGTTCCCGGCAATTCTTGGAAAACTGGGCGATCCCCGCGTGAATGGTCTTTATCAGGATGTGAAGCTTGAACGGTTTTGTGAGAAATCGAAAGATATTTCCATCATTTACCGCCTGAATGGCCGATTCCAGATCATTCTGGCCGGTGAGCAGAATACAAGCAGTGTCCGGAAATATCCTGTTTATCCTCGAAAGAAATTGCATGCTGTTGTTCTGATCGGAATCCAGGTCGGCAACCACGACTGCATAAGGACCGTTTTCATAGACCTCCGCCAACCCCCGATCTTCGCCGAGGGCGGGGACAATATCAAATTCATCGTCCAGGTCACGTTTGTAAGCATCCAGGATTCCGGCATCGTTACTCACAAACAAGACATTCTGTCTGACCGGGTTTGTTTTCATCTACTCCGCTCCTGACGACCTGACATGTCTTGTCTCGGGGCCTGTGCAGAAAAAACCTTTCACCTAAAACCTGCATAAACTGTTTTCAAAAAAGGAAGTTATGTTTTTAATATCAGCGAGTTATGGGGATGCCGGGCTTGCATGTCACGCATCAATCCGAATGCGGCCGGTTTTTGAAAACAGTTTACCCTGCGGGAGTGCCGGGTTTATCCCGCCTGGAGGCGGGACGGCGTTGGCAAGGACTTGACGTATCGTCGTACGTCTGCGCCCCTGCCGCCTTGCACCTGCCTGCTGCAGGCAGGTCTTCGGCAAATTCGACGCTTGCAGGATTTGGGTTTTAATTAAATGCAGGAAACATGCCGAACTCCGGCGGCCGGATCCGGTTCCACGGGCCGGGATCAGGCCGGACCGGTGGCGGCCCCCCTGCCCGATAAGGAAAAGGACCGGGAAACCCATTTTTTAATGCCCTCAATGTGCAGATTCAGCAGGACTGCCCGCCGTTTTGCCGGGTCGCCCCACATTGTATTCCCCCTACCGGACATCGTCCAAATAAAGAGACATTGGACTGAGCGGGCCGCCCATTCAAGTCGGGTTCTGAATTTATTGACAATACAGACAAAAAACTGACACCTAAAACCTGCAAGCGCGGATTTTATCCCGCCTGGAGGCGGGACGGCGTTGGCAAGGAGTTGAAGTATCGTCG
>CAYTJI010000172.1:0-4886 GCA_964438065.1 uncultured Desulfobacteraceae bacterium
CGATAAAGACCTGATCGACCTTGACGGGGCCAATCTCTGATACCGGTTTTACATTGTCAGGGGAATGGGGAACGGCGACCTGGGGTTCAATGCCATCCACATCCACCCGGATGACCCTTTCATACCCGGCATCGGGATCGCTTGCCAGGAACACGCCATCCCGTTTCGATCTGCCTTCCATGTACATACGTGTGATCTCATCTGGCACAATGATGCCGTTCTTTGCGCCCGCCTCCACGGCCATATTCGCCATGGTGAGCCTGTGGGACATGGAAAGACCGCGGATGACTTCTCCTGAAAATTCCAGTGTCTTGTAAACCGCGCCTTCCACACCCAATTGTCCGATTGTGTAGAGGATCAGATCTTTTCCCCCGACCCACGGCCGCAGCTTTCCTTCATAAACCACCTTAATGGCCGTCGGTACCTTGAGCCAGGTCCTGCCGGTGGCCATGGAAACACCCAGGTCCGTGCTTCCCATGCCGGTTGAAAAGGCGCCCAGCGCCCCGTACGTGCACGTATGACTGTCCGCACCGATGACCAGATCGCCCGGAACCACGATACCCTTTTCCGGAAGAATCACGTGTTCAATGCCTGCGTCCCCCGGCTCGAAATAGTACTGGATATCATGAAGACGGGCAAAATTCTTCATGATCCTGGCCTGTTCAGCAGAAGGGATATCCTTGTTCGGTACAAAATGATCCGGCACGAGGGATATCTTTTCCCGGTCAAACACGTCATCAGCGCCTAATTCTTCAAAGACCCGTATCGCCATCGGGGCGGTGATATCGTTTGCCAGGGCCATGTCAATGCTGACTTCTATCAAGTCCCCCGGGCTTACGGAATCCTTTCCCGCGTGCCGGGCAAGAATTTTTTCCGTTATCGTCATGGGTGTGGTCATTTGTCGCTTTCCTTGTTTATCCTGTGCAGGGAACCGCCGGGCATCAAATGCCCGTCCTGAAAAAACATCCCCGGCCAAAACGGATCAGAGCTTTTTTTCATCTGCGATGAGCAGGGGATTTTTCTTCATGTATTCGAGACGGTTCAAGCCGTTTAAAAACGCCTTGGCGCTGGCCGTGATAATGTCCGGGTCCGTCCCCTTTCCCAAAGCGACAAGGCCGTCTTCCATCAGACGCACCGTCACCTCCCCCTGGGCATCCATACCACCTGTAATGGCACTGATGGTAAAACGAACGAGTTTGGATCTGGAACCCGTTATCTTGACAATGGTATTAAATGCCGCGTCAATAGGCCCGATACCGAATCCGGCCTTTTGAACTTCTTTCCCTTTCACTTTCAGCTTGACCGTAGCCGTCGGCACGGTCACGGTGCCGCTGACCACATTGAGGTAATCCAGTTCATAGATGTCGGGGACACGAAGGATTTCTTCCCCGACCAGGGCCTCGATGTCTTCGTCAACAAGCTCCTTCCGCTTATCTGCCAGTTCCTTGAATTTGTCAAACAAATGGTTCAATTCATCTTTTGACAACTCATAGCCCAGTTCAAGGAGTTTTTTTCTGAACGCGTGTCGACCGGAATGTTTCCCGAGAACCAGGCGATTCGTCTCAAGACCCACGGTTTTGGGCTCCATTATCTCATATGTCATCCTGTTTTTCAGAACACCATCCTGATGGATACCGGCCTCATGGGCAAATGCGTTGGCACCCACAATGGCCTTGTTGGGCTGGACCACAATCCCCGTAATCATACTGACCAGCCGACTCGTGGGATAAATCTCTTCGGTTTTTATGCGGGTGGTCAGTCCCAGGAGGTCTTTCCGGGTGTAGAGGCTCATTACGACCTCTTCAAGCGAGGTATTTCCCGCCCTCTCACCGATCCCGTTAATGGTCACCTCGGCCTGCCTTGCACCTGCCTTGATCCCGGCCAGGGTGTTTGCCGTTGCCAGGCCCAGGTCATTGTGGCAGTGCGTGCTGATAACTGCCTTGTCAATATTGGCGATATGTTCACGAAGATAGGCAACGAGTTGGCCGAATTCATCCGGCATGGCATAGCCCACCGTATCCGGCAGATTTACGGTCGTGGCCCCTGCGTCTATGGCAGCCTCATACACGCGGCACAGGAAGTCCCAGTCGCTCCGGGACCCGTCTTCTGCGGAAAATTCCACATTCGCTGTAAACGACTTCGCATACCGGACCGCCTCTGCTGCGGTTTCGATGACCTGCTCCCGGGTCATTCTCAGCTTGTGTTTCAGATGGATATCCGAAGTGGCGATAAAGGTGTGGATCCTTGGGTTTGCCGCGTTCTTTACAGCCCCCCAGGCCTGATCGATATCTCCTTTTGCTGTTCTTGCCAGTGCGGCTATCTGGACATTACGAATATTTTCCGCAATCAGCCTGACGGCCTCGAAATCGCCCTTGGACGCGGCCGGAAACCCCGCCTCCATGACATCCACGCCAAGACGTTCCAATTGCCTGGCCAGACGCAGCTTTTCAGCGGTGTTCATGCTGGCGCCGGGCGATTGTTCGCCGTCTCTGAGTGTGGTGTCGAAGATTATGACATGGTCTGACATGAAGAACCTCCTGTAAATGATAACCCCATAGAATTATGGAAGACCAGGGATAAGCCGGTTCTCCTGACCGCCACCCCGGATCCGGGCATGGACCCCGGCATCACCATAGGTCCGGGCTGCGGGTTTGTACACGCGTTCATTCTTACCTAATGGTAACCGCCGTTTTCTTTTGAAAGCTTGTACTGAACACTGTCCACAAGGGCCTGCCAGCTCGCTTCAATAATGTCTTTTGACACCCCAATGGTCGTCCATATCTCCTGGCTGTCCCGGGTCTCAATCTGAACCCGGACTTTGGCCCCTGTCGCCTCACTGCCGTCAATGACACGCACCTTGAAATCAACCAGCGCCATCTCATTAATATGTGGGAAGAATTTAGTCAAAGCCTTTCTTAAGGCATTGTCCAGTGCGTTCACCGGGCCATCGCCTTCAGCAGCGGTAATCTCCTCGTCACTGCCTACGGTTATCTTGATCGTGGCCTGGGAAGAGGTTCTTCCCGCCTGATTCTTTTCGATGGTCACCCGGAACGATTCGAGCAGAAAAGGAGGAGTAAACCGGCCCATGGCCTTTTTGATCAGAAGCTCAAGGGAACCTTCCGCCGCGTCAAACTGATATCCCTGATCTTCCAGTTTTTTTATCTCATTAACGATTTTCTGTGTTTCAAGCCTGTTTTCTCCCAGCCGAATCCCCATTTCCCGCGATTTGTATTCAATGTTGCTCCTGCCTGAAAGGTCGGAGACCAGAACGCGCCGTTTATTCCCGACCTGTGCCGGATCGATATGCTCATACGCGGCCGGATTTTTTATAATCGCGCTCACATGCACACCGCCTTTGTGGGCGAATGCGCTCCTGCCCACGAACGGACGCTGGCTCAGGGGCGGTACATTGGCCACCTCGCTGACGAACCGCGACAACTCTGTCAATCGTTCCATCTGACCCGGCGGAATACACGAATAGCCCAGTTTGAGCTGCAGATTTCCGATAAGCGCGATCAGATCCGCATTCCCGCATCGTTCTCCATAGCCGTTCACCGTGCCATGCACCATAACGGCGCCGGCCTGCACGGCTGCCAGGGAGTTCGCAACTGCCAGGCCGCAGTCGTTATGGGCGTGGATGCCGATCGGAACTTTCATTTCCCGATGCACATCACGGATAACGGTTTCTATTTCTCCGGGCATGGAACCGCCGTTTGTGTCACAGAGAATGATGATATCAGCCCCCCCGTCAGCGGCCGCCTGTATGGTTCTGAGCGCATAATCCGGATTCCGCCTGTACCCGTCGAAAAAGTGTTCCGCATCAAAGAACACTTCACGTCCTTTTCCTTTCAGGTAGGAAATGCTCTGAGAAATCATGGACAGATTTTCGTCCGGAGAGACCTCCAGGATCTGGGTGGCATGCAGATCCCAGCTCTTGCCGAAGATAACCAGTGTCTCTATCTCCGTTTTCAGGAGCGCCTCAAGGTTGCGGTCTTTTTCAGGCCGGATGCCCGGGCGGCGGGTACTTCCGAACGCGGTTATTTTTGCAGAACGGAAATCATTTTTTCTGACAAGTTCAAAAAACCGTCTATCCTTCGGGTTTGAGCCCGGCCACCCCCCCTCGACAAACGGAATTCCGAATTCATCCAGTTTCCGGGCAATCCGGACCTTATCTTCGGCCGAGAGATTGACCTGTTCTCCCTGGGTCCCGTCACGTAATGTGGTATCATAAAGAGTAACTTTTCCGGCCATGATTCTTCTCGCACAAAACAAACCCGTCAGCGTCTGAGAAGGGTGTGAAAAACGTTTTCTTTTGCACCGGTCATTGTCCGACGGTCTTCCTGCGTACCCCCGGTGATTGGAAATGTAGAGAGCCGTCAGGTCAAAAAAAATCCGTTATCAGGTTTCAAACCTGATAACGGATTTTTTAAGAATCTTGTATGCTCACCTCACCATTATCAGGCCTGAATCCGGGTCCCCGACCCATACACGGACACGCAGCAGGGACAAGAGGTTCCCTGCTGCAGTGATAATGACGATTCCGTAAGTAATGATCCGTGCCATGACAATCCGAACCATCTGAAAAACGACCACTTTTGCACCAACCCGGCGTCAGACAAAAATCATAATCCTCGAAATATTCAACAAATTCCTGCGGTTATGATTTTCGTCTTTCTTTATCAGGCACGAAATCGGCCATTTTTCAAAGGTCTCAATCCGTGTTCTGCAATTTGTAAAAAATCAGGTATGACATGACTATAATTTCTGACAGAATCAAATGTCAAGTATATTTTTAATTATTTAAGGATGTTCTAAAATTTGGAACCTAAAACCTGCAAGCGTCGAGTTTGCCGAAGACCTGCCTGCAGCAGGCAGGTGCAAGGCGG
>CAYTJI010000173.1:0-4853 GCA_964438065.1 uncultured Desulfobacteraceae bacterium
TGCCGGCAAATCATGATCCGAGACCTTTGAAAAGCGACCACTTTTGCACTCACTCGGCGCCTGCCTGTGTGGCCTGTCTGCCGTCCGGACGGGACAGGCAGGCGCACACACCGGTCAGGCACAAATTATAAACAAAGAAATATTCAATATATTCCTTCGCTTATAATTTTGGCTTTCCTTAGATTTAACACAAGATCGGTCATTTTTCAAAGGTTTCATGGGGCATCTTTTCCCGTAAATCCCCCAAAGATGGCTGTTATATGCCATATTTTATTCATATATGTCAATTAAAATTTAGCGACAAGTGATATTGGGAATAAATGTCGCATTTTTCTGAATTGAGCGCGAATTTTGATCCCGATCCGGTTTGGTCTTGAACAGATCGTCAATTCTTGGTATAAAAATGATGACCGTGTTCAGAAAAAGTTTTTCAGGTTTTTACTCCCGCTTGATGGAGTGAAGCCTTTAAAAAGCGGTAGCTTTTCAAGGGCTTCGGAGAGGAGATCGAGGCGATGCCTATTTATGAATATCAATGCCTCAGATGCTCAAATGAGTTCCAGGAACTGATTCTGAAAGCCGAGGAAGAAAAATCCGTATGCTGTCCGGTGTGCAGGGGCCGGTCCATAAAAAGGATTATGTCCCGGGTTGCCTATCAGGTCTCCGAGGGGGACCGTCTTGCCGCTTATGATCCCTCCGCGCGTCAGAGCGACAGTTTTTACCGTGACAGCCGGAATATCGGACTGCATGCGGAGAAAAGGGCAAAGGAACTTGGGGTGGATCTCGGGCAGGGGTTTCATGAAAAACTCGAAAAGCTTAGAACCGATCCCGGAAGCGTGTTCAGGGAGAACGACTGATCTGGATATCAGGCGCCATTCCAAGGGGCCGGTATGCCCCGAATGTTTGAAATAGAGTCCATCCATATGGGCACGAAATAAGAAAAACCGACGGGATAAATCATGGCAGACGAAAATGATGTCGTGTTGATTTATTTTGAAAATGAGCCTGCGATATTCGCCCGGATAGAATCTGTTGAACCGGATAGCAAGCGGGGTTGGTATCACGTGACATTGCTCCTGCTGACCATTCCGATGCACACGGTGACCTGGATCCTTCGGGATATTTACATAGACGGTGCGCCGTTCACCATGGGGGGCACATCCGTACGACTTGAGCCGGTAGAAAAACGGAAACCGCCGGCGGGCAGGCGGGAATCCCCAGGATCAAGGAAAGAGCCGGGCCCCAAGGGTTCGGCAACGATCATTCCCTTCAGAAAAACATGAAAGCGGTGAACAGAATTCGGTGGTATCATGACATCAGTTTTTGTCTTAATCGTCCGCCTGCTCCTTTCCGTCGGCATCAGTTTCATCGTCTGCCGGGTGTTTTATCACGACACCTCGGGGACAAGGATCATGGGACTGGCGGCCTTGATCTTCATCCTGGCATATCTCTTCGAATACCTGCGGTCTCTTGGCAAGGGAGACAAGGAATAAAAGGAGACCATTGAAAAATGACCGATTTCGTGTCAATTCAAGCCGAGGATCCCGTATATGAGCCTGACCTGTCCCGTCGTCTGGGCGGCAGACAGGCCACACACAGGCAGGCGCCGAGTGAGTGCAAAAGTGGTCGCCTTTCAAAGGTTTCAAAAGGGACCGGGATGTTGCAAATACCCTTTTTCATCCAAAGCGGGTCAGTTCATGGATGCGCCGGCTCAGTTCCTGGAGCCGCTGCTTTGCGGGTTCTTCCCGGGAGCCCGAAACGTTCTCGCGGATAAATTTGGCCGCATTTTCAAAGTTGATTTGAGACACGCTTTCCAGATGCTGGATCCGTCCGAGTTTGTGATACCGGAACCCCAGACGGTTCATTCGTTTCACCAGCTCACTTCTCCTGATACTTTCCGAATCCGGCTGAAGGTATACCTTTGTCGCAATCCAGTACGATTCGAGGAATGTCCGCGTCAATGCGGCCCATGTCGGCAGTTTTTCATATCCGAGTCGGGTAATCTGATATTCTTCAGTATCTGTCTCCCGTCTGATGTAGGAAATATCCAGAAAATAGGAAAGAGGCCCGCTGATTTCCTCGTGTGGATTCCGGGTATCGTCATATACAAATTCATTTCTGAAGAGATATTTCAGAAAATCGTAATCGTCAAGGATCATCGCATCTGTTTTTTCATTTGTACCGTTCAGGAGGGAAAGCGCAACAAAGGAATGTGAAATAAAATAATGGATGATACTGTTTTTATAGTATTCCAGTTCTTTCTTTTTCTCTTCATTCACCAAATAATAATCTCCGTTGTCACCGGTATCTTCTACCAATTCGATCACTTTCCTTTCAGACAGGACGGAGAGAACTTCACTGACCGTTTTTTCAAAATGATCGAATGAGCGGGCCCTGGGAATTTCATAGCGGTCCAGAAAATCCACAAACCCTCGGGCTGTCGCGGCCAGATCGGCGACCTGAAATCCCCGTCTGTGGGTGGAAAGAATTGTCGAGGCGATCAGCGCTAGAGGAGTTACAAGGGTGACCCGGTTGATGGACCGCACCAGATCAAGAGCAAGAAGATGGGACGCGGTGGAACCGGCAGAGGTCTGTTTCCGTGCCAGATATTCTTTCAATGGGATGGGTCGGCCGAACCGGATATAGATCTTTCCATGCTTCCGTTTCAGAAAACGTTTTGCCGTCAATACCTGCCTGAAGCTCTCTTTTTCTTTTTTTCCTCCTTCCCGTTCCTTCAGATAAGATTTTTCTTCGAGGATAGTGTCATAATTGATCGAGGCGGGCACAAACACAAGATCCCGGACAAAACCTTTTTCGTAGGCCTGCAGAAGGATGGACAGGAATCCGGTTTTCGGAAGGATCAGTTTGCCGCTGCGGCTCCGGCCGCCTTCGATGAAGAATTCCAGGGGATGGCCTTCTTCAAGGAGCTGCCATATGTATCTGGCAAAAATCCTCGGGTAAAGGCTGGTTCCCCTGAAGGTCCTTCGGATGAAAAATGCACCTGATTTGCGAAAGATATAGCCCATCGGCCAGAATGCGAGGTTCTGACCCGCGGCAATTCTCGGAATATGCATGTGATTCTCGAACAGAATGTAGTTGAGTACGAGATAGTCCACGTGACTTTTGTGAGAAGGAACATAAATCAGGGAGCCTTTTCTCGCCCACTGTCTGATAACGGACAGTTCCCGGGTGTCCACGTCGATTCCCTGATAAATTTTTTTCCACAACCAGGTGAGGGCCATATGAAAAAACCGGACAAAAGTGATATTGTAGTCCGCAGCGATTTCATCGAATATCCGGTCCGCCTGGGTCCGAACCTCTTTAAGTTTTTTTTCTTTGCCGCCGGCTTTTTTTTCAATTGCCTGCATCACCTCTTTGTCTTTCAGTACCTTCTCCTTGATCTGATGCCGGGTTTTCATCACAGGCCCCAGGATCACCCTTTTTTGCAGATCAATGCTTTCAATCAGCGTCTGTCTGATCTCTGCGGCCATGTCTTCGATGGAACGGGTTTCACTCTGGTTTTCGAGGTAGGTCTTCAGATTGAGGGGTTTACCAAAGTCGATAAAGGCCCGCCGGTTATGGCGGAAAAAAAGAACGACTTTTCTGATCAATCCCGGTTTGTCCTTAAAGCCGAAAAGAACGTCCCGGATGTTCGGCTTTTCCTTTTCCGGCGTCATCTTGTACAGGATGAGTTGAGGAACGAGGAATATCGGTTTTTCCATTTTCTTCTGTGTTTCAAGGAGGAAGTGAATGTTGTCCTTTTCAGACAGGATGAACTGCTTCAGAAAACCCTTCGGGTCTACGAGGCAAAGCAGGGAGGCCGTCCCCCGGCGGATGGCTTCTTCAAAGAACCCCGTTTTGTAAGGGTTCGGAAGCCGGTGATTTTTCATGAAGTAATGAATCTGGAATTTCAGCACGTGGATTACATGGGAAATGGGCAGGAACGCTGAAATGTTCATGTCGAAGGCAATCTTGGGGTAGGGCAGGCGGTTTCTGCGGAAGCGGTAATGATAAAGCAGGTAGTCCAGATGACTCCGATACTTGATGGCATACACGATCGTTCCCTCATGGTGCATTTTTTTGAGAACGCCGGCCATATCCCGTGGCAACTGGACGTGTTTGAAAAGCTGGTAAAGCATCCAGTTCAGTAAAAGTCCGGGTTTATGATCAAGCACATTGGGATATGGGTCTGTGTTGTGCCGTGAACGCATAAGATAGAGCTCCGGGTAACAGCGCGCTTGCAATCCGAAGAAAAAATTTTTATAGTTATGGCTGTAACCTTTGGTTTTTCAGGAGAATTTATGGGTTGAAATGACCATACTGCAATAACCGGGTCACTTGATAAACGGCCATTTTGTGCTTTGCAAGGGTCTCGGGCCGAATCATATGAACAGGGTTTTCAACAAATCCTGAGGCGGGTGAATAAATGCAAGTTGAAGAAGGTGTCATTGAAAAAGCTTCCGGGCGGAAGGTTTCTGTTCGAATCCAGCAAAGCGCTGCGTGCGCAACATGTGAATCCCGTGGTTCATGTGAGGTTGCCTCTGACAAAAAAATGGTAATTGAAGTCACAAATGATCTCGGAGCAAAGATTGGCGATCGTGTGGAAATCAGTATTCCTGAAAGTTCGCTGCTGACGCTATCTTTTCTTGTCTATTTCCTGCCTTCCGTAGCGCTCATTGCCGGTGCGTTTCTGGGGGCAGGATGGGGCAGGTTCTTCAATCTTGAACCGGCATCCGCCTCAATCATCGGGGGTGCGATGGGCGTTGGAGTCGTGTTCTGCCTGTTGAAATGGCTTGACCGTGGATCATCACTCAAGCAAAAGTACTATCCCCGGATGACGCGGATTCTTATCAGTG
>CAYTJI010000174.1:0-4851 GCA_964438065.1 uncultured Desulfobacteraceae bacterium
TCAAAGGCCTTGAAGTGCCGGCACAGCGTGGCATGGGAATACAGATAAAAAGGCGTTCCTACTTGACGCGCCACTTCCGGTACCGGCACATTCTCACAAAACAGGGTGTCATTGACGTAATTGAAATGGTGCATGATTGTCCTGATCAGGGATTGACCACGCGTACCGGTGGAATCAATCACCGTCCGTTCTTTTGTTGAGCCTCCACGAATCCGGTTCGGCTTCGGAAGGCAGGGAACCCGTTATTCATGGATGATTATTTTTACCCTGTCTGAAAACGGGCCGATGCCTCCTTCCGGGCCGATGAGGCGAATCTTGAAGAAATGGATCCCTTTTCCGGCCTTTACCGGCACCTGACAGGAAAATCTTCCCTTGCCAACCTGTTCGCCCCTGACGGAGCGGAAAGGGCCGTAATCGATCGGACAGTTCTCGCAGGGCGGGTTGTCCAGGGGGTAACAGGCATGGTAAACCCTGCCGACCTCAATAACCGGCACGGGCCGGGCCGGATCCCGGGGATCCACCACTTTCCCTTCCAGATGAAAGCCCCCGCCCTGTTGCTCCACTGACAGCGCGTTCAACCGGTACGGGATCTCTTTTTCGGGCAGAAAAGGCGGACCCTTTTTCCCGCATCTGACCAGTACAAATACCAGCGTCAGCATCAGGATGAGGCGGACCGCCGCCTGATTCCGGTTCAAGATTCCAGCTCCTTTCTGGCCGTCTCCAGTCTTTGTCTGACCCTCTCCGGCCCGGTTCCCCCGGGCAGGTTCCGTCTGTTGACGGTCCGGACCGGATCAAGCCATTCATAAACGTCTTTGTCGATTTTCTTGCTGAACCGTTTCATCTCGGAAACAGACAGCTCCCGAAGCTCCTTGCCCTCATCAGATGCGAAAAGTACCAGCCTACCGACGACTTCATGCGCTTCCCGGAACGGAATCCCCTTTCGGACGAGATAATCCGCCAGGTCCGTGGCGTCCAGAAATCCCTTTTCAACAGCCTCCCGAAGTTCCTCGGCATGAAAGGTGATTCCGGTAAGGAGCCTGCATGTCACACTGAGGCAGGCCTCGACCGTATCTGCCGTGTCAAACAGGGCTTCCTTGTCTTCCTGCATATCCTTGTTATAGGTCAACGGAAGTCCCTTCATCGTGGTTAACAAACTGACCAGATGGCCATAGACCCTGCCCGTTTTTCCGCGGATCAATTCCGGCAGATCCGGGTTTTTTTTCTGGGGCATGATACTGCTTCCGGTACAGAAGTCATCGGAAATGGTGATGAAACCGAATTCCCGGGATGACCACAGAATCAGTTCCTCACTCAACCGGCTCAGGTGCATCATCAGTACCGAGGAGGCAAAGAGAAAATCCAGGACGAAGTCACGGTCGCTGACGGCATCCATGCTGTTATCCGTAATCCCGTCAAATCCCAGTTCATCGGCTACCATCCGCCGGTCAAGCTCAAATGTGGAACCCGCCAGGGCGGCGCTTCCCAGGGGCAGGATGTTCACACGTTCGAGCACCTCTGCGAAACGCTGCCTGTCCCGTTTCAGCATCTCATAATAGGCCAGCAGGTGATGGGCCACAAGCACGGGTTGGGCCCGCTGCAGATGGGTGTACCCGGGCATGATCAGGCCGATATGTTTTTCCGCAAGGGATATCAACGCGGATTGCGTGTCCCGGATCAGCCCCATGACCCGTTGGATGACTTCTCTTTCATAAAGCCGGACATCCAGCGCAACCTGATCGTTCCGGCTTCTGCCCGTATGGAGTTTCTCCCCCAGGGAGCCGATTTTTTCAACGAGATTTTTCTCCACAAGGCTGTGGATATCTTCATAATCCGTGCTGAAGGGAATCTCTCCCCTGTCCAGTTCTCCCTTGATCTGCCCAAGCCCTTCCAGGATCCGGCTGGCCTCATCATCCGTGATAACCCCCTGTTTGGCCAGCATCCGGCAATGAGCCATGCTGCCTTCAATATCCTGAGGGTACAGACGGTTGTCAAAATGGATTGAGGCGTTGAATGTGTTTGCGAGGGCGTCGATCTGCTTTCGGAAACGCCCGCCCCACAGCTTTTGCGCCATTTGCTTCCCTTTCGTTTTCAGTGGTTATCCGTCTTTTCCGTAATCTCTCGGAAACTTCGGGAGATCACTTTTTTCCGGCGCTGCGTTCCAGCATCCGTGCGATCCTGAGGCGCAGACCGCTCAAACGGATGAAACCCTCGGCATCTTTCTGGTTGTATACTTCGTCACCTTCAAATGTGGCAAAATCCGGATCATAGAGGGACGTGTCTGATTTTCTGCCCACGACCGTGCAGTTCCCCTTGTATAGCTTCAGCCTGACCGTCCCATTGACAGTCTTCTGGGTTTCATCGATCATGGCCTGAAGCATGCGGCGTTCGGGGGAAAACCAGTAACCGTTGTAGATCAATTCCGCGTACCGGGGGACCAAGCTGTCCCGGATATGCATGACCTCTCTGTCGAGCGTGAGAGTTTCCATGGCCATGTGGGCGGTCCGGAGGATTGTTCCCCCGGGAGTCTCGTAGACCCCTCTCGATTTCATGCCGACATACCGGTTTTCCACCATATCCACGCGACCGATCCCGTTTTCTCCCCCCTGTTCGTTCAACCGGCCAAGAATGCCGGCAGGGGACAAGGATTCTCCGTCCAGGCGGACGGCATTACCCTCCCGGAAATCGATTTCAATGTATGTGGCCCGGTCCGGGGCCTTTTCCGGGGAAACGGACAGGACAAACATGTCTTCAGGGGGTTCTCTCCAGGTATCTTCAAGGATGCCGCCTTCAAAGCTGATATGCAAGAGATTCCTGTCGCTCGAATAGGGTTTTTTCGGGGTGACAGGCACGGGTATGTTTCGGGACCGGGCATATTCCATGAGATCTTCTCTGCCGCGGAACGACCAAATCCGCCAGGGAGCGATGATCTTGAGATCCGGTTCCATGGCCATGTAGGCCAGTTCAAACCGGACCTGATCATTTCCCTTCCCGGTCGCACCATGACTGACGGCGTTTGCGCGTGTTTTTAACGCTGTTTCCACCTGGCCTTTTGCGATGAGCGGGCGTGCCAGTGACGTCCCGAGAAGGTAAGTGGATTCATACACCGCGTTCGCCCTCATGGCAGGCCAGACATAATCGCTCACAAACACCTCGGTCAGGTCCTCAATGACGACTTCATCCGCGCCGGTCTGAATGGCCTTCTCCCGGATACCGGCAAGTTCTTCGCCCTGCCCGAGATCGGCGGCATAGGCCACAACCGGGCACTGGTAGGTTTCCTTGAGCCAGCGCAGGATGACGGAGGTATCCAGGCCCCCGGAATAAGCCAGAACAATTTTATTGATGTCGTCGGCCACGTGATTCTCCTTTTTGACGTTTTTCGTAATTTTTAACCCGTTTCATTCTGCTCCAGCTGAACAAAGATTCTGTCAAGGGCCTCTGTCAGGAGGTCAATCTCTTCTTTTTCGACAATGAGCGGCGGTATAAACCGAAGCACGGTATCATGCGCGCAATTGATCAGAAAGCCTTCCTTCATGCAGGCCTCGACAACGGGAGCCCCGGGACGGGTGAGTTCCATGCCGAGAATCAGCCCCATTCCCCGGACTTCCTTGATGAAATCATACTTGTGGGAGAGGCTCTCCAGCTTTTCTTTCATATAGGCTCCCGTGTCCCGGCAGTGATCCAGCCAGCCGTCTTCCAAAAGGCTCTTCAGTACGGCGCGGGATACGGCCGTGACCAGGGGCGTGCCCCCGAATGTCGTGGCATGACTTCCGGGACCAAAGGCCGGGGCCAGTTTTTCCGTTGCCAGCATGGCCCCGATGGGAAGGCCGTTGCCCAACGCTTTTGCCAGGGTCATGATGTCCGGCGTGACGCCGAAATGTTCATGGGCGAAAAGCCTGCCGGTTCTTCCCAATCCCACTTGGACTTCATCAAAAATCAGGAGCACGCCGCGCTCATCACACAGCGCTCTTACATCCTTCAAATAATCGTGTTCCGGGCATACGACACCCCCTTCACCCTGAATGGGTTCGACCAGCACGGCACAGACCGATTCATCCATGGTTTCTGAAAGCGCACGGATATTATTGAACGGGACGAATTTAAACCCTTCCAGCAGGGGGGCGAAGCCCGCCTGTATTTTGCTCTGGCCGGTGGCGGAAAGAGTCGCCATGGTCCGGCCGTGGAAGGAATTTTCCATGGATACAATGGTGTTTCTGTTTTTCCCCGATCCTTCGTTTGCGTGGCGTCGGGCGAGCTTGATTGCGGCCTCATTCGCCTCGGCTCCGCTGTTACAGAAAAACACCCTGTCGGCAAAGGAATTTTCCACGAGCATTCGGGCCAGTTGCGTCTGGGGCTCCGTATAGTAGAGATTGGAAACATGAACCAGTTTTTCGGACTGCTCCTTGAGCGCACGGGTCACAATCTCCGAGCAGTGCCCAAGCGCACACACAGCGATTCCCCCAACAAAATCAATATATTCCTTCCCGGTATCATCCCAAAGCCGACACCCTTTTCCCCGAACCAATGTCACGGGAAACCGGGCATAGGTCTGAAACATGTATGTATCCGCCTGTTCGATTGTGGTTCGTTTCTGTTTTTCCATTTCCATGTGCTCCGTCAGGGATTTGATTGTTGGCTGACAAACGGTCCGGAACGGCGCTGCGGTTCGGGACTGTTTCAAACCTAAAATCTGCATAAACTGTTTTCAAAAAATGAAGTTATATTTCTAATATCAGTGAGTTATGGGAATGCCGAGCTTGCATGTCACACATCAATCCGAATGCGGCCATAAAGGCTGTGGTTTTTGAAAACAGTTTACCCCGCGGGAGCGCCGATTTTATCCCGCCTGGAGGC
>CAYTJI010000175.1:0-4842 GCA_964438065.1 uncultured Desulfobacteraceae bacterium
TTTTTTGAAAACAGTTTATGCAGGTTTTAGGTTGACTGTATTACTATGGATAAATGTGCGGTGTTCCTTTTCGTCATTGTCGTGTGCGCGGGTTTGTCATGCCCGGGAGAAGGTTTCGCACAGGGCCCGAAGAAGATCCTGAGCATTGAGGCCTATGATATGCTGAATACCTTGCCGGACACGTATATCATAGATGTCAGAACAAGGGCGGAATACCAGTTTGTCGGGCATCCTGTAAGCGCCTATCTCTTTCCCTATATGTTCTTGACGAAAACCTTTGTCAAAGAAGGGACCCGGGGACGCTATCAGTTTAATATCAGGAACCGGGCTTTCGTTGATGAAATCAGCAGGGTGTTCCTCAAGACGAACAATCTGATCATTATCAGCCGCGACGGAACCCGAAGTGCGCTTGCCGCAAGAGATCTGGTGAATGCGGGCTTCAGGAATGTCTATGATGTGGAAGATGGCTTTGAAGGCGCCGCATTTCCGAGCTTTGAAGATGCGGACAAGGACAAATTCTACCGTCAACTGGCCAGAAGGAACAATATCCCCGATTTCAATCACAGACGGCACAGCGGATGGCAATGGTGGGGGCTCCCCTGGACCTATGATCTTGATCCCAGGTATATTTATCCCCCCGATCGTGCACCGGATGCCAAGTAGACGGCAGGTTCGGAAAAGAGGCATCTGAAAATCGGCAGGTCCGCCGGTATTTCTTGGGGGCCGGTGTGTTTATGCCGGGTGGCTCCCGGGCGGTTTGACTGCCACGGGATGTTGAACTGTTTGACAGAAAGGAGATGTCGAAATGGGTGATGTGCTGCAAGTAACCGATGACAGTTTTGAAGACGAGATCATCAAGTCCGACCTTCCGGCCATGGTAGATTTCTGGGCCGAATGGTGTGGGCCCTGCAAAATGGTCGGGCCTGTGGTGGCGGAGCTGGCGCAGGAGTATGAAGGAAAGATAAAAATCGCCAAGATGGATGTGGACAAGAACCGTGAAACGCCGGTGAAATTTGGAATCAGAAACATCCCCACGCTGATCATGTTCAAGTCAGGTGAAGTGGTGCAGACGATCGTGGGTGCTCAGACCAAGAGTCAGCTTGATGAAGCCCTGAAGAAGCTGCTGTAGAAATTTCTGCCGGTTTAGCGCACTGCGAGGTTTGGTATTTCATGGAAGATCTGATCATTATAGGCGCTGCCCCTGCCGGATTGACAGCCGGTCTGTATGCGGCAAGGGCACGGCTCAAGACTGTCCTGCTGGAGAAGCTTTCGCCGGGCGGGCAACTTGTTTCCACCGATCGCATAGAAAACTACCCGGGGTTTCCCGACGGGATTTCCGGTTTCGAGCTCGTTGACAGAATGAGACGCCAAGTCGAAAAATTCGGTCTTGAAATCAGGATACAGGAAGTGACCCGTCTGGAGTTGACCGGAGACCGGAAGGTTGTCGTCACGGACCAGGCGGAATTTGAAGCAAGGGCGGTAATCCTGGCATGCGGCGCTGCTCCGCGGAAGCTGGGGATTGAAGGTGAAGAAGCCCTGACCGGCAAAGGTGTGTCCTACTGCGCGACCTGTGACGGGCCTTTTTACAGGGACCAGGAGGTGGCGGTTATCGGCGGAGGAGACAGCGCTGTTGAAGAATCTCTTTTTTTGACCCGATTTGCCAAAAAAGTCTACCTGATTCATCGAAGAAACGAACTGCGCGCTACCAGACTGCTTCAGGAACGGGCCTTTGCTTCCGAAAAAATATCCCCGGTGTGGGATACCATCCCCATCCGGATTACCGGTTCGACTGCCGTGGAAGGGCTTGATCTCAAGAATGTGAAAACCGGAGAAGTTTCTCATCTGCCGGTGGATGGGGTGTTTGCCTTTATCGGGTATGAGCCGAACAACGCCCTGGTCAGGGATCAGTTGGACCTGGATGAACGGGGGTTTATCCGGACAAACCATGATATGGAAACGTCTGTGCCCGGGGTGTTTGCCGCCGGGGATGTCCGGTCGAAAATGCTGCGACAGGTCTCCACTGCCGTGGGAGAAGGTGCGACAGCGGCATTTGCGGCTGAGAAGTATATCGGGAGTCTTGAATAATACAGCGGTTACAGCCGGGAGGAATGATATGTATCAGTTCCGATCTGCCTTCAGACAGTGCGTGATCCGGGTTTTTGTCCTGGTTTTTCTGGGTGCTTGCGCCACGGGTGGCGGGGGACCGAACAGATTGGAAAAGACTGCCGCCGATTTTATGAAGGAGGGTATGGATTTCTACAATGATCACTACTACCTGAGCGCTGTTGAAAGTTTTCAGAAGATCATAGACCGGTATCCTTACAGCAGATATTGTTCCGAGGCGGAACTCAAGATGGCCGATTCCTATTATTACCTGAAAAGGTACGATGAAGCCATTGACGGGTATACGCAGTTTCAGCGGCTTCATCCCAAGAATCCCAATATTCCCTATGCGACTTATCAGAAAGGCATGTGTTATTTTAGTCAGGTCAGCACGGTGGACAGGGATCAGTCTCATACGCTTCAGGCCAAGGAACAGTTTGAGCGGTTGATCAAGAATCATCCGGAATCAGAATATGCGGACAAGGCCCGGTGGAAACTCAGGGAATGTGACATTATCCTGGCCAAATCCGAGCTCTATGTGGGAGATTTCTATTTCAGGATGAAGCAATATCGTGCCGCGATGGCCAGGTACCGGTATGTGCTGGAGAATTACCCGGATCTCGGGCAATACCACCAGGCCGTTGAATCTCTCGGCAAATGCACGGAGAAAATGGCCGAAGAACAGAAACGGGCGGAAAAAAAGCATTCCGGTTTTTTTTCGATTTTCAACTGATTTTCCTGAAACCCTCACGCAGCAATCAGGCCATATACAGCCTCCAGGGCATCTTCCAGGTTTTCGGGCCTTCCTCCACCGCCCTGGGCCATGTCCGGCCGGCCGCCTCCTTTTCCCCCGACAATCCTGGATATGTTCCCGATAATGTTTCCGGCATGAAACCTGTCTGTCAGGTCTTCGGTGACCATACAGATCAGCATGGCCTTGTTTGTCTGTTTAGCGCCCAGCAGAATAATGCCCGATCCCAATTTGTTTTTCAGCTTGTCGGCAGCATCACGAAGCTCTTTCTGGGACCCGACAGTCACCTCCCGTGCCAATACCCGGGTTCCCCCGATATCCCTCACCGCTGACAGGAGATCTTCTGATTTGCTGGAGATCAGTCTGGCTTTCAGCGCCTCGATTTCTTTTTCTTTGTTCCGGCAATCCATCAGCAGACGTTCGATCCGATGTGCGGCCTCACCCGGCGTTGCCCTGAGAAGGGCGGCAATCCGTTTCAGTTCCATGTCCTGTTTCTGATCGTGCAGTAGCGCCTTTTCTCCGGTCAGGGCCTCAATCCGACGGACATTGGCCGCTACGGCGCTTTCATGGACAATCCGGAAAAGACCGATATCCCCGGTACGCCTGGTGTGCGTTCCTCCGCACAATTCCATGCTGACGCCTTTACCTATACGGACCACCCGCACTGTGTTTCCATATCTTTCTTCGAAAATGGCCATGGCACCTGTCTTTATGGCCTCCTCTTTCAGCATCTCTTTGGTTTCAATCTCCAGATTATCCCGGATGGACCGGTTGACAAGACTTTCCACTTCCATGAGATTTTCAGGCGAAACCTGCGTGAAGTGGCTGAAATCGAAACGAAGCCCGGATGGTGAAACCCGGGATCCGGCCTGTTTGACATGATCCCCGAGCACATCCCTGAGTGCCTTGTGCAGGAGATGGGTTGCTGTATGATTACAGCATGTTGCCATTCTTTTTTCAACATCTACATGAGCTTCAATGGGGTCACCGGGATGGAAGCTCCCCCGGACAAAACGCCCTTTGTGAACCACGAGCCCCTGTCCGATCTTGAGGGTGTCTGAGACCTCGAATATTGCGTGGTCTTTTATCAGAATACCTGTATCACCGACCTGCCCCCCTGCTTCTCCATAAAAAGGGGTCTGGTCAAGGACGACTTCCGCCGGGTCACCCTCCTTCGGGTCTGTGCTTTCCCTGCCGTCTGCCAGCACGGCGATGACTCTGGCTTCTGCAACCAGGGTGTCATATCCTACAAAAGGGGTAACTGATGCCCGGCTGATAAGGGCCCGGTAAACACCCGGGATCTCTTCCTCACCACTGCCTTTCCATGACTCCTGTGACATGCTCCTCTGACGGGCCATGGCATTTTCGTAACCTTCCATGTCCACGGTGAGGCCCTCACTTCGGGCAACATCTTCCACGATGTCCACGGGCAACCCATAAGTGTCATAGAGTTTGAAGACCACCTCTCCGGGAATTATTGACCGGCCATCTGATTTGAGCTTGTCTATTTCCTCATCGAGAACCTTCATGCTGAAACGGAGCGTGTCGGAAAAACGTTTTTCCTCGTTTCGCACAACACCCTCAATGAAGCGCCGCGACTGGATGAGTTCACTGTAATCCGGACCCATGGTCTCAATCACCCGGGTGCATACGGGGCAGAGAAAGATGTCTGTCAGACCAAGAACCTGCCCGAACCGGACGGCGCGACGAATGATCCGCCTCAATACATAGCCCCGCCCTTCGTTTGAAGGCATAACCCCGTCCCCGATGAGGAATGTCGTTGCCCGGGCATGGTCGGAAATCACACGGAATGCCACATCCTGTTTTTCGTCCTCCCCGTATTTTCGTCCTGAGATATCTTCTATCCGGCAGATCAGGTCAGTGAAAAGATCAGTTTCGTAATTGGATGTCTTCCCCTGGACCACGGACGCGAGTCTTTCAAGACCCATGCCCGTGTCAATATTCGGATTCAGCAGTGGAGTCAGATT
>CAYTJI010000176.1:0-4816 GCA_964438065.1 uncultured Desulfobacteraceae bacterium
GGATCGGGCGTCATGGATACGGATCACGGCAGGATTCCGATTCCGGCGCCGGCCACCATTGAACTGCTGAAAGGGGTCCCTGTCTATGATCCGGGAATCAAACCGGAGATGGTCACACCAACCGGCGCCGCGCTGATCACCTGCCTGTCGGACTCGTTCGGTCCCATGCCTCCCATGGTGATTCAAAAAATCGGTTATGGGGTGGGGCAAAGAAATCTCCCTGAATCGCCCAACCTGCTTCGAATTCTCATTGGAGAAGACCGCCCGGATGCGGAGACGGAAACTGTTGTATTACTGGAAACCAACCTCGATGATACCAATCCCGAATGGTTGGGGTTTCTCATGGAGCGCCTGTTTGATGCCGGTGCCCTTGACGTGGCTTTCGTTGCCATTCAGATGAAAAAAAACCGCCCCGGAATACAGGTTCAGGTCATGGGTCGGCCGGATCAGAAAGAAGTGCTTATGGAGATCCTGTTCCGTGAAAGCGCGACCCTGGGGGTCCGGTTTCGTTATGCGGTCAGGTCCATTGCGGGACATTCTCCGGAAACAGTGGACAGCCCCTGGGGGCAAATCGCAGTGAAAAAAATCGCGCTCCGAAACGGCGGTTATTTTGTTCAGCCGGAATTCGAAGCCTGCCGGGATATCGCTCTGCAGCATGACAGACCTTTAAGAGAGATTTATTCCTGGGTTCTGGGACTTAACAAGTAGGGAGGGACCTTCCTGGAAAGCCCGGGGAAACCGGGTTCTCTGAGATGGTTCGTAAAAATACAGCCCGGACAAAAAAACCACACGGACCGATTTGATGGCAGAAGTCCAATCTGGTAATCTGTGCATACGGCAGATGTTCAAAAAATCCGGAATGTCCGGAAAGACATGTCTGGTCTTGTCCACCTGGTTCGGCAGCGGCCTTTTGCCGGCCGCGCCGGGTACATTCGGAACCCTCGCTGCCGTACCACTTATTATCTTGCTGAGTTGCCTCGCAACATGGCTTCGCGCATCTGTGGTTGTCATTGTCGTCACCATGGCCGTATGGTCAGCCGGACTGGCTCAGGATCTTCTGAAAACGGAAGATCCCTCACAAATCGTTATCGACGAAGTCGCAGGGTTTCTGCTTGCCATGGTTCTATTGCCGTTTTCCTGGTCGATCCTTGGTCTGACCTTTATCCTGTTCCGGATTTTTGACATTTTTAAACCCTTCCCCGTTAGACAACTGGAAAGCCTCCGCGGTGGGGCGGGCATTGTTATGGATGATCTCATGGCAGGGGTGTATGCGGCTGCAGGGTCATGGGGCATGCTGTTGTTACGTCACGCACTGGGTTCATGAAAGAGATGGAAGCCGATTCCCGGATCTCCACGGAAGGTGCACCAACACCCCGCTTCATAAATCGAGAGAAAACCCCGAAGCAGGTAGCGCTTGTCCTTACTTGTTGACAAGCGAAAATCTATCCGCTTCGGCATTATCTGTGGACCCGTGTCCTGAAAATGTACGGCGAAATTATTACAATCGGGAATGAACTGATTTCAGGAAGAACCCTTGATCTGAACGCCGGATATGCCGCCGGCAGACTGACCGCAGCAGGGTTGAGGGTGACCCGGATCACTTCGGTAGGGGATGATCATGAAATGGTTGCCCAGACACTGGCCAAGGCACTGGAATCATCCCGTTTTGTGATTGTTACCGGAGGGCTCGGCCCAACGGACGACGATATGACGAATGAGATCATTGCTGCAGCATTGAACCGTTCTCTGCGTCTTGACCATACGATGCTGGAGAAGATCAGAACATATCTGGAAATGCAGGGTCGTAAAATGACGGCATCCATCGAGAAAATGGCCTGGCTGCCGCAAGGTTCAAGAATACTCAATCCCGACGGCGCTGTCTGCGGCTGCTGTATTATCGAACAGGGGGTACGGCTCTACTTTCTGCCCGGGGTACCGGAAGAAATGCGGTATCTTCTCGACAAATTTGTGCTGCCGGAAATCCTGAAATCCTTTGAAGACATCCCTTTTTCCGGACAGAGGATCCTGAAGATCTATGGCATCAGCGAAGCGGACATAAGCGAAATTCTGAAAAAACTCCGGGGGAAAATGGAAGGAGTCGTCCTGGGATTTTATCCCCGGTTTCCTGAAAACCATATCACCCTGAGTCTGAGCGGGAAAGACAGGGCCGCAGTGACCGGAAGACTGGACCAGGCTGAAAAGGAAATCCGATCTCTACTCGGCTCGTTTGTGTTTGCTGCGGGTGACCTGAACATGGAAGAAGTGGTTGGCAGGAAGCTGATTGAACGGGGCGAGACCATTTCCGTAGCTGAATCCTGTTCCGGCGGCCTGATCGGACATCGCCTGACCAACGTGCCCGGCAGTTCCCTTTACTTTCACGGAGGCGTGATTGTCTACAGTAATCAGTCAAAAATCGAACTCCTTCGGGTCAACCCGACCACGCTTGAGACCTTCGGCGCTGTCAGTGACCAGACCGTCAGAGAAATGGTTCGCGGGTTAAGAAAGCGCTTTCATACGAATCTGGGCATAGCGGTCACAGGGATTGCCGGACCCGACGGCGGCACCCGCGAAAAGCCGGTCGGCACCGTATACATCGGGTTGGCTGCTGAGTCCGGAATCGTTTCAGCCGGATACCGCTTCATAGGGGATCGCAAACAGATCAAAATGGAGACTGCCATGATGGCCATGGACTGGATCAGGAGGTATCTTGATGGAAATTCGTTCCTTCCTGGCATTTGAACTGCCGGGAGAAATGAAAGAGATCCTCTTCCGGGTGTCCGGGAAGATGAAAGGATTCGGCCTGGACGTCCGGTGGGTGAGGGTTGACAACATTCACCTGACCGTCATATTCATAGGGAACATTTCCACTGACCGTCTTAACAGCATGGATCGAATTGTCACAAATGTCTGCGTTGAATTCAAACCATTTGATATTGCATTGAAAGGTGCCGGCGTATTTTCGGGCAGACATAACCCCAGGGTCTTGTGGATCGGACTGGCCGGTGACACGGAAAGACTCGCAACCTTCAGGGACAGACTGCAGGACGCGCTTGCCCCTCTGGGCATAAAAAAAGAAAAACGGCGTTTTCGTCCGCATCTGACGCTGGGCCGGTTTCGCAAAGGTGCCACCGGCGGTATGCGTCTGAACCGCCTTCTGGAGACCTGCAAAAATTTGTCCAGCCCGGTGCATTCCGTCGGCGAACTTGTCTTGTTCAGGAGTGAACTGACCCCCGGCGGTGCGGTTTATACCCGACTGAACGCATGGCCCCTGACCGGCGAGAATTAGCTGTTTCCAAACCGGGGAAAACGACCCCCACAGGGGAATACTCTATATTCCATCTTCCGGTGACCCCGCACTCTGCGTCCGTGCCGGAAGCCGGAAGCACAGGAGGACAAACGAAAAATGGACAGAGACACAGCCGTAAAACAGGCCATTTCCCAGATTGAAAAACAATTCGGTCGTGGGTCCATTATGAAAATGGGGGACCAGCCGATCGTGGATATCCCTGTAATATCCACCGGATCTCTTTCCCTGGATCTGGCCCTTGGCATCGGTGGCGTTCCCCGGGGACGAGTGCTGGAAATTTTCGGTCCTGAATCTTCCGGAAAAACGACCCTCTCCCTTCATGTTGCAGCAGAAGCCCAGAAGGATGGCGGCATGGTGGCTTTCATCGACGCGGAACATGCACTTGACGTTGGTTACGCCAGAAAGCTGGGTGTAAACGTGGATGAACTCCTGGTCTCCCAGCCGGACACCGGTGAACAGGCACTTGATATTGCGGAAATCCTGGCAAGAAGCGGGGCCATCGACGTATTGATCATCGATTCTGTGGCCGCCCTTACTCCCAGGGCGGAGATCGAGGGCGAGATGGGAGACCATCATGTAGGCCTGCAGGCAAGACTGATGTCACAGGCCTTGCGTAAACTCACAGCGATTGTTCATAAATCCATGGCCTGCGTGATCTTTATCAATCAGATCCGGATGAAAATCGGGGTCATGTTCGGAAACCCCGAGACCACCACGGGCGGCAACGCATTGAAGTTCTACGCCACCCAGAGACTGGATATCAGACGAATCGGTGCCATCAAGGAAGGCGATGAGACCATCGGAAACCGGACCCGGGTAAAGGTCGTAAAGAACAAGATTGCCCCCCCGTTCAAGCAGGCGGAGTTTGACATCATCTACGGAGAAGGCATCTCAAAAGAAGCGGACATCCTGGATCTCGGGGTTTCCCTGGGTGTCATCGAAAAGAGCGGTGCATGGTATTCCTTTGAAGACGAAAGGATCGGCCAGGGCCGGCAGAATGTGAGGCGTTTTCTTGTCGAACATACGGACATCCGGGATCGGATTTCGGATATCATCATGGAAAAAACAGGTCTCAGAAAGCCCGGCGGGGCGGACGGTGAGGACAATGCGGAAAAACAGGGCAGTTGAAACCCGGAGGGGATGAAAAGTTTCAATAAACAAGCATGACACACGGGAAACATAATGGATTCCAGAGAAATCAGGCAAAAATTTCTAGAATTTTTCAAAGCCCGGGATCATGAGATTGTGGAAAGCGCCTCTCTTGTCCCCAAGGACGACCCGAGCCTGCTGTTTACCAATGCGGGCATGGTCCAGTTCAAGGCCCTTTTTCTCGGGCAGGAAAAAAGAAATTACGTCCGGGCGGCCACGTCCCAGAAATGCGTCCGGGCCGGCGGAAAGCATAATGATCTTGAAAATGTGGGTTATACCCCCAGGCATCATACTTTCTTCGAGATGCTCGGCAATTTTTCTTTTGGAGACTACTTCAAGGAAAAGGCCATCCTGTGGGCA
>CAYTJI010000177.1:0-4795 GCA_964438065.1 uncultured Desulfobacteraceae bacterium
TATCTGGATTCGATCCCTGTTGTGGTGCTGACCGGTCAGGTCCCCACTCATTTGATTGGCAATGATGCGTTTCAGGAAGTGGATATTGTCGGAATTACACGGCCCTGCACCAAACATAATTATCTGGTCACCGACATCCGGGATATCGCAAGGGTCATCAAAGAGGCCTGCCATATTGCCAGGTCCGGACGGCCGGGACCGGTCCTGGTGGACCTTCCCAAAGACCTGATGACCATGACTGCCGAATACAAGCCCTTGAAAACCGTCAGGCTCCGGTCTTACCAGCCTACCTACCGACCGAATATCCGGCAACTGCACAAGGTGGTGAACCTGATCCGGGATGCCAGAAAACCCATGATCCTTGCCGGCGGCGGTGTGGTGTTGTCCAAGGCAGCCCGGGAGCTGACAAAATTTGCCAAAAAGATCAAATCCCCTGTCGCTGCGACGCTGATGGGCCTCGGGGTATTTCCAACAAAAAATAAACTTTGGTTGGGTATGATCGGCATGCACGGGACATACCGGGCCAACATGGCCTCCGGGGCCTGTGACCTTCTGATTGCCATTGGGGTTCGCTTTGATGACCGCGTGACCGGCCGGACTGATGCCTTTGCGAAGCAGGCCAGAATCATTCATATCGACATCGATCCGACATCGATCCGCAAAAATGTGCCGGTATCCATTCCTGTGGTAGGAGATTGTAAGATAACACTTGAATTATTAAATGAGCTGCTGGATAAAGAAGATTTTTCCGGACTCGGCAGACAGCGGGCGTCATGGCTGAAAGAGATTGAAGAATGGAAAAACACGAATCCGCTGGCCTATGAACAGAAGAAACACATAAAGCCTCAGTATGTAATTGAAAAACTTTATGAAATGACGGAGGGTAAGGCGATCATCACCACTGAGGTAGGGCAGAACCAGATGTGGGCCGCCCAGTACTACCACTTTGACCAGCCCAATTGTTTTATTACCTCAGGAGGGTTGGGGTGCATGGGTTTTGGTTTGCCTGCCGCCATAGGCGCGCAGATTGCGCGGCCGGACAAGCTCGTGGTGGACATTGCGGGGGACGGCAGCATACAGATGAATATTCAGGAGATGGCAACGGCTGTTCAGCACAATCTGCCTGTGAAGGTCCTTATCCTGAACAACCAGTTTTTGGGTATGGTACGGCAGTGGCAGGAAATGTTCTATGACAGGTGTTATTCGTGTACGGATATGGCCTATGCGCCGGATTTCGTTAAGCTGGCCGAGGCCTATGGCGCTGTCGGTCTGCGGGCCGAGCATCCTGATGAAGTGGAAGCAGTCCTCAAACAGGGATTGTCGACCCCGAAAACGGTGATCATGGAATTCATGGTAGAGAAAGAAGAAAAGGTATATCCGATGGTTCCCGCGGGGGCACCGATTACGGACATGCTTCTGCTTTGATCTCTCCCGGCCCTTATGGAGGAGATCGGTTCGGCCGTGGTTGACGCAAACCGGAATTCAATGAGCCGTTTTTTCCGGCATCATGTTGATGCGTTTTACAGACAGGGAAGAACAATGAACGAAGGGAAAAAAGAGAAGCATGTCCTGTCCCTCCTGGTGGAAAATCAGCCCGGTGTCCTGTCCAGGATCGCAGGTCTTTTCAGTGGCAGAGGCTTTAATATTGAAAGCCTGTGTGTTGCTGAAACTGTTGATCCGGATGTATCCCGGATCACACTGGTGACGGTCGGCGATATGCTGATTACCGAGCAGATAAAAAAACAGCTGAATAAACTGATAAATGTAATCAAGGTCTATGATTTTACCGATATGGACTTTGTCCAGCGCGAGATGGCCCTGATCAAGGTGTCGGCAAAACCTGAACATCGGGCCGAGATCCTGCGAATGGTGGATATTTTCCGGAGCAGGGTGGTGGATGTGGGTGTGGATTATTACACGGTGGAAATGACGGGAGATGAAAGTAAGATTACGGCGTTTGTAAATCTGTTGAGGCCGATGGGCATAAAAGAAATCGCCCGTACCGGCGCAATAGCGCTTGCAAGAGAAAAGAATAAAGGAGGCACAAATGGCAAAAATTGATTTCGGCGGTGTGATGGAAGAGGTGATCACATCAGAGGAATTTCCCCTGGAGAAGGCCAGAGAAATATTGAAGGATGAAACTATCGCGATTCTGGGTTACGGGGTTCAGGGTCCCGCTCAGGCCTTGAACCTGAGGGATAACGGGTTTTCTCCCATCATCGGACAGATCGAAGGAGACGCGTACTGGCAGAAGGCTGTTGATGACGGTTTTATCCCCGGTGAAACGCTTTTTCCCATTAAGGAGGCGGCAGAAAGAGGTACCATCATAAAAGAGCTTTTATCAGATGCAGGGCAGGTCGCGACGTGGCCGACGGTGAAGGCATGCCTGAACGAGGGAGACGCACTTTATTTTTCCCACGGGTTTTCCATTGTCTATAAGGACCAGACCGGAGTGATTCCACCGGAAAATGTCGATGTCATTCTCGTGGCCCCGAAAGGGTCCGGCACCAACGTTCGCAGGAATTTTCTGGACGGCAGCGGGATCAATTCCAGTTTCGCCGTGTACCAGGATTTCACCGGAAGAGCGAAGGAAAGGACGCTTGCACTGGGTATTGCCATTGGTTCCGGATATCTTTTCCCCACAACATTCGAGAACGAAGTCTACAGTGATCTTACCGGCGAACGTGGTGTTCTCATGGGTTGCCTTGCCGGCACCATGGAGGCCCAGTATAATATCTTGAGAAAAAACGGTCATTCTCCCAGCGAGGCGTTTAACGAGACCGTTGAGGAATTGACCCAGAGCCTGATCAGGCTGGTGGGCGAAAACGGGATGGACTGGATGTTTGCCAACTGCAGCACGACCGCGCAACGGGGCGCTCTGGATTGGGCACCGAAATTCAGGGATGCGGTGGCCCCGGTGTTCGAGGACCTTTATCATCGCGTCAAGACCGGGCAGGAGACGAAAAGAGTCCTGGAGGCGAACAGTCAGCCGGATTATCTTGAGAAACTGAGAGAAGAACTGGATGCGATCAAGAACTCCGAGATGTGGCGGGCGGGTGCCGCAGTAAGGGCCCTGAGGCCGGAAAACAGAAAAAAGACGAATTCCTGATCTCCCGCAGGGTTATCAGGAAGTTTCCCTTACCGATCACCCCCACGGCTGGACCGCACCTGAAGCAGGGGTGAGGCGGAATGTGCCGTGATTCTCCCCTGGTTTTCCGTGTGGGTGCCGGGGAAAATGATCAGGATTTAACCATGTCAAAAAAATACAGAATTGCAACAATCCCGGGAGATGGTACAGGGCCTGAAGTGGTTGCCGAAGGCGTCAAGGCCCTCAAAGCGGTGTCGCGGAAATGTCAGATCGACCTTGAATTCACTGAATACGGACTCGGTGGAGACCTGTATCTCAGGGAGGGCGTGCTGCTCTCCGACGGTGTTCTGGAAGAACTCCGGGCCATGGATGCGATCCTGCTCGGCGCCATCGGACATCCGGACGTAAAACCCGGCATCCTTGAAACACAGATCCTTCTGGCGCTTCGCTTCAAGCTGGACCTGTATATCAATCTTCGGCCGGTGACATTGTTTCCCGGTGTGGACACCCCCCTCAAGGACAAAGGTCCGGGGGACATTGATTTTGTTATTGTCAGAGAAAATACCGAAGGGGTTTATGCCGGGGGCGGCGGTTTCCTGAAAAAAGGAACCCCTGATGAGGTGGCCATACAGGAGTCCATTAACACGAGAAAGGGGGTGGAGCGTTGTATCCGCTATGCCTTTGATTTTTGCAGGAGGAGAAACAGAGACAAACGGCTGACCCTTTGCGCGAAAACCAATGTTCTCGTGTATGAGTCGGATCTGTGGGAGCGGACCTTTCATGAAGTACACCGGGAATATCCGGACATTGATACCAACTATATGCATGTGGACGCCCTGTGCATGTGGATGATCAAGAATCCGGAGCAGTTCGACGTGGTTGTTACGGGGAATATGTTCGGAGATATTATCACGGATATCGGCGCGATTATCCAGGGCGGACTTGGCATTGCGGCCGGCGGAAATATCAATCCGGAGGGAGTCGCCATGTTTGAGCCCATCGGCGGTTCCGCTCCCAAATATGCCGGGAAAAATATTATTAATCCTCTGGCGACCATTTGCGCGGCACAGATGATGCTGGATCATCTCGAAGAACCGGAAGCAGCCTCGGTTCTTCAGGAGGCCATCAAGAAGGTCGTGAAAAATGACCTGAAAAGCCTTGAGGCCGGGAATATGGGCCACAGCACGCAGGAAGTGGGAGATTTGGTTGCTGGTTATGTCGGATGATCAGCGTTTCGGAGGTTTTGAAATTTTGAACTAAAAAATCCCGTCAGTAGTGTCCGGTTAAGATTCAAATAATTTCAATTGGATAGGTCCAGTAGTAATTTGGCTCCTGTAATCGATTGTCGTGAGGGCCTGTAATACAGGCATTTTCTCAAATAATGTGATGCTCAGAATTTGTAAAACAGTGTAGAGAGTCAAGTCGATTTTCAGCCGTTTTTTCATTATGGCGACCAAAACATAGGTTGACACAGCAATCCAGATTTGAGTTTTAACAGCGTTCTCCGAGGTGCCATAGAAGCTCTTGATTCGCAAATGCTGTTTGATCCATTTGAAGAAAATCTCCACCCGCCACCTGTATCGATACAACTCAGCAATTGTTATGGCCGGCAGGGTGAATTGATTAGTAAGAAAAATGAATGATCTGCCTTTTTCGGCGCAGCTTTTCCGGATAATCTTTCTTGCTGTAATAACCTGTCAAGGCAAC
>CAYTJI010000178.1:0-4785 GCA_964438065.1 uncultured Desulfobacteraceae bacterium
TGCACCTGCCTGCTGCAGGCAGGTCTTCGGCAAACTCGACGCTTGCAGGTTTTAGTACAAAGCAGTCAAGGATAATCGATATGCTTGATTCAATCATCCTCAGCTACGTCACGTTTGTTTATTTCGCCGCGTTTCTGTTTTACCTCGTCATGATGGTGATGGGAAAAGAGTTCCCGGGCCGCCTGGCCACCGTGATGTCTGTGGCCGGGCTTGTCGTCCAGACCGCCGCCATCGTGTTGAGATGGAAGACCTCCTACAAACTGGGGATCGGTCATGCCCCGTTTTCCAACCTTTACGAGTCGCTCGTATTCTTTGCGTGGACCATCATGCTGCTGTACCTGATCGTGGAATGGCGCACGAAAAACAAGACACTCGGTGTCTTTGTGGCCCCGCTGGCATTTCTGGCAATGGCCTATGCGTCCTTTTCCCCCAACATCAACAGCGGAATCCAGCCGCTGGTTCCGGCCCTGAAAAGCAACTGGCTCATCAGCCATGTCATCACGTGCTTTTTCGGCTACGCGGCCTTCGGGCTTTCCTTCGGACTGAGCATCATGTACCTGCTGAAAAGCCCTGACACACGGGAAACGCACAACATCTTTCTGAGGCTCATCCCGCCAAGGGGTATCCTGGATGAGCTGAATTATCAGATGATTCTGATCGGTTTTCTCATGCTCACCCTCGGCATCATTACCGGTTCCGTGTGGGCTCACTCCGCGTGGGGGACTTACTGGGGCTGGGACCCGAAGGAAACGTGGTCTCTCATTACATGGCTGATCTACGCGGCCGTGATCCATTCACGCCTTGTGAGGGGATGGAAAGGAAAGAAGATTGCGATCCTGTGTATCGTGGGTTTCTCCTGCGTCCTGTTTACCTACTTCGGTGTCAATTACCTTGCCGGGCTGCACAGCTATGCCAAATCCTGATGCTGATGCGGAATCCGGAATCAATGCCCTGATTCCACGATTCGTCATGTTTATACTCGACAACCTGATCTGTGCCGGACACCGGGCCTTCATCGTTGGCGGGGCCGTGCGCGATATCTGTCTGTGCCGCCCGGTGACAGACTGGGATGTCGCGACCTCGGCATCGTCGGCGGAAATCAAAAGCATATTCCGGAATGTCCGACGGTTCGATCTCAAAAAGGGCACCGTCACCCTGGTGCATGCCGGCCGGCATTTCGATGTCACCCCGTTCAGAGGCCCGGCGAACCGTCTGCGGGATGATCTGGAACGTCGTGATTTCACCATGAACGCCATGGCCCTCGATGTGGCGGGCGGCCGGATCGTTGATTACCGGAACGGCAGGAAGGACATCGGCCGGGCACGCATCCGGGCCACCGGCAACCCGGAGTCCCGATTCCGGGAAGATCCGTTGCGGATCCTTCGCGCCGTGAGATTTGCCTCTGAACTCGGGTTCCGGATCCACACGGAGACCCTGGACGCGATGACCCGCATGGCCGGCCTTCTGAAAAACACCGCACCTGAACGCGTCAGGGAAGAATTCATGAGAATCCTTCTGTGCCCGAAACCGTCCGCGGGGTTCAGCCTCCTGCGGCGCACCGGCATCCTGGCGGTAATCCTGCCGGAGCTTCTTGAAGGATATCTGAAACGCCAGAACCGGCATCACCGGTACACGATCTTCAGGCATGTCATGGAAACCGTTGACCGGACGCCGCCGATTGCCGTACAGAGACTGACCGCCCTGTTCCACGACATCGCCAAACCCCGCGTGAGGCAAAAAGTCAACGGCATGTGGCATTTTTACGGCCACGAAGCGGCGGGCGCGGAAATGACCGTGGAAATCATGCGCAGGCTCAGGTTCAGCAGGGAAAGGATCCGGCAGGTCTCAAACCTCGTCAGGCACCACGGTATTGATTATGATCCCGTATGGACGGACGGGGCCGTGCGGCGGCTGATCCGCAGGGTCGGTCCGGAGCAGATCGGCGATCTTCTCGATTTCCGGCACGCGGACATTCTGGCACACGGTTTGCATCGAGGGAAAATACGTCTTCTGAATGAACTCCGCGAACGGGTCAGGGGCCTGAGCGATCCGCGAACCGGATCTTCACTGCCACGGCTTGCCGTCAACGGCAAAAACGTGATGGAAATTCTGGGGATTCCTCCCGGTCCCGAGGTAGGCCGCATCCTGAACGACTTGTTTGAAAAAATAACGGACGATCCCGGACTGAACACAAAAGCGGGGTTGACGGCCGCCCTGGAACGTATGAAAACAAGAATCCAGACCGGTATACGCCCTTAACAAGTGTCCATCCATAAATGAGCCCCGCCATGGCGGGATCCGGCCAAGATCAAGGCGAAGATCCCGGGACTATGAGCCTGATGCCGGGCGGGTGCAAAAGAGGTCCCTTTTCAACGGTCTCCCGTCAAGGGCGTGGGGATTTTCCGGCGCGCAAGGGATCAAACAAAACCGTCAGGCGGGATAAAATCGGCGCTCCCGCAGGGTAAACTGTTTTCAAAAACCGCAGCCTTTATGGGCGCATTCAAATTGATGCGTGTCATGCAAGCACAACGTTCCCATAACTTGCTGATATTAAAAGCATAACTTCCTTTTTGAAAACAGTTTATGCAGTTTTTAGGTGACACGCAGTCCGGTCCCCGCACCTGACACGTGAAAATCTGAACGGGTTGAAAACATGTCTATCGTCAGGAAATGCTCAAAGTCCTTGAGAATGTTCTTATTATGCGTGCTCGTTCTCACCGCCGGATGCGCCACGGACTCATCCGGCCTGAGAACGGATCCGCCACCGGAAAAAAACCATCCCGCGTATGTCAAGGGACAAGCGGATGATCCGGCCCCCGCGGCCGATACCGACCGCGAAGATCGTCCCTCACCCGCAGCCGCGTCACCCTCGCATCAAAAATCCCCGCAGGACATCCTTGACTCGGCCCTGGAATTCTGCCAGGTTTCGAACGACTACTGGGAACGCGGGGACCTGGAAAACGCCATCGACGCCCTTGATCAGGCATACGCCCTCATCCTGAGCATTCACTCCCGTGACGCAAGACCGGAGATCCTTCAGCAGAAGGAGGATCTGCGATTCACGATCGCCAAGCGGATCGCGGAGGTATATGCCTCCAGATTCACCGTTGCCAACGGGGATCACAAGGCGATTCCCCTGACCATGAACGCCCATGTGGAAAAAGCCATCAAACGGTTCAAAGGCAGGGAAAGAAAATTTTTTCTTGACTCTATTCGCCGTTCCGGAAGATACCGCCCCGCCATTGTCAAAGCCCTCAGGGAGGCGGGGCTGCCCGAAGAACTCTCCTGGCTCCCCCTGATTGAAAGCGGGTTCAAGACAACGGCCCTGTCAAAGGCGCGGGCCCTCGGGCTCTGGCAGTTTATCGCTTCGACCGGGTTCAAGTTCGGCCTGAAGCGGGACCGGTGGGTGGACGAAAGGATGGATCCCGAAAAATCGACTGCCGCGGCCATTGCTTACCTGAAGGAACTCCACCACATTTTCGGAGACTGGACAACGGTGCTCGCCGCCTACAATTGCGGTGAAGGGATCGTCCTGAGACGCATCCGGACCCAGCGGATCAACTACCTGGACAATTTCTGGGACCTGTATGCCCGACTGCCCGCGGAGACGGCCTGTTACGTCCCCAGGTTTCTGGCGGTGCTGCATATCGTGAACAACCCGGAAGCCTACGGATTCACCCTGCCGCCCCTTGATCCGGAGATCGAATTCGACAAGGTCCCCATCGACAGGCAGGTTCATCTCAAGACCCTGGCCAGGTTTCTTGAGGTCCCATACAAAGAGATGAAGGCGCTCAATCCCGCGCTGCGGCAGAACTGCACGCCGGACAGGATGTATACCATCAAAGTGCCGAAAGGCAAAGGGGAAACCCTTCTTGCCGGGATCAGCGAAATCCCCGTGTGGCATCCCCCGGTTCCGGCCTACGTCCTCCACAGAGTCCGCACGGGCGAGTCCCTGTCCGTTATCGCCCAGAGATACGGGACCAGCGTCCGCGCCATCATGTCATTCAATCATCTGAAGCGGAAAAACTATGTCAAGGCCGGATGGCGCCTCAAAATTCCCGCAAAAGGCACTTACGTCAAACGGCGGCATACCGAATCCCCGGCCGAATATCGTATCCCGGGAAAAAGACCCGCCAGATATGTCGTGCGCAAGGGCGATTCCCTTTGGAAAATCGCCAGACGCTTCGGGACGACGACCAAGGCCATCCAGTCCCTCAACCGCCTCCGCCACACCTACCTGCGGATTGGCCAGGTGCTCAGGATCCCCAGGGTATCGTCGTCTTTCGCGTCCATCAAGACCCGGCCGTACAAGGTCATGGAAGGAGACTCTTCCTACATGATCGCCCGGAAGCACCGGATGAGCCTGTCGGAGTTTCTCCGCATCAACTACCTGACTCCCCGGAGTACCATATACCCCGGCCAGACCCTGCTGGTTAAGGCGGAATAGCGCGGAACATGCCTTTTGCCCGCTCCTCCGATGCCGTCTTTTCCGGGGGAACCCATATGTCGGCCGGGAAAATCCCGGCATGGTTTTCCGTGCGCGGAGATTTTTACCTGTTCCGGCAGACTCCTGTTCAGGCCCGGTCACGGACATGTGCACGGTCTTGATGGTTTGACCCCGTTTTTTCCATGTGTTATGCACATGATGCGAAGTGCCGGAAGACCCGCGGGGGCCGGGAATTGGATCCTTGAGCCCGAGCGGATTCAACAGGTCTTATTGAAACCTAAAACCTGCAAGCGTCGAGCTTGCCGAAGACCTGCCTGCAGCAGGCAGGTGCAAGGCGG
>CAYTJI010000179.1:0-4770 GCA_964438065.1 uncultured Desulfobacteraceae bacterium
TTGAAGTATCGTCGTACGTCTGCGCCCTTGCCGCCTTGCACCTGCCTGCTGCAGTCAGGTCTTCGGCAAACTTGACGCTTGCAGGATTTAGGTTGTATTTTGATGATCCAGTCGGCACGGCAGGTGCCGGAAATTTCCCGTTTCCAGTGCAACATGCGATTAAAACAAAAGCAGGCGCCGGGAAAGGAACCCCCGGTGCCTGCCGGATGGATTCGCGCCTCCTCAGGCCTGGGCGACTTTTCTCGTCAGTTTTTTCAGCCGGTTGATGCGCCTTCTCAGGATATGAATCCGTCTGGTGTCCTTTGACTCACGTGCAAGCTCTTTTTCTTCTCTGAGACGGGCGATCCTGAGTTTCAGTTCCCGGGGAGTCGCTGAAATTTTCCCTGTTTTCCTGGTTTTTTTCCTGGTGGGTTCCTCGTCTTTGATTCCCTTGAATTCCTTGATGATCACCAGCAGTTCTTCTTTTTTCATGGCATGGACACCGGACACACCGGGGATCTCCTTGGCAATCTCCCTCAGTTCCGGGGCCGTCATCTTGTCCAGAGGTTTTTCATCTGCCTGCATTTCTTTCTCTGGGCTTTCAGCCGGTTCCTGCGCTTCTGTCTCTTCATTTTTTATTTCCTCTTCCATTGTTCATTCTCCTCCTTAATATCGCATCAGGGGGTGAAATCGGCGGCCGGGCAGGTCTCCGGAGCCCGTGGTCACGACTCGTTCTGCGGAGTTTTTCTGAAAGCGGAAAACAGCTCCAGCGGTATCGGGAAAAATGTTGTCGAATTGTTTTCGGAAGACATTTCCCGCATGGTCTGCAGGTATCTCAGCTGGAGGGCCTCGGGATGTTTGGAGATAATTCCCGCGGCCTCCACGAGTCTGGTTGCCGCCTGATATTCCCCTTCCGCATTTATGATTTTAGCCCTTCTTTCCCGTTCCGATTCGGCCTGCCTTGCCATGGAACGTTTCATCTCCTCGGTCAGTTCAATATGCTTGACCTCAACCGTTGTGACCTTGATTCCCCAGGGATCGGTGGATTTATCCAGAATATCCTGCAATTGTTTGTTGATTTTTTCTCTCTGGGAGAGAATTTCGTCCAGTTCCATTTGTCCGCACACGCTCCTGAGGGTGGTCTGCGCCAGTTGTGATGTGGCAAACAGATAGTTTTCCACCTCCACGGTCGCCCGCGTCGGGTCCATCACCCGAAAATAGATCACCGCGTTCACCCGGATGGACACATTGTCCTTTGTAATAACATCCTGTTCAGGAACATCCATGGTGACCAGACGCAGGCTCACTTTGACCATTTTGTCAATGATCGGAATAAGAATAATCAACCCCGGACCTTTGGTATGAATAATCCGGCCCAGGCGGAAAATGACCCCCCGCTCATATTCCTTGAGTATTTTGAGCGCTGTTGACAGAAAAAAAACGACCAGTATCAGTGCCAGAACCCAGAAACTAAACATTTTTACCCTCCTGTTGGAATTTCCGGTTAACTGCTTTGCGGACATTCAGGACCAGACCATGGATCGCCTCCACGGTTACATCCTCTCCCGGTTCGATTCTTTCCGGGGCCCTTGCCCGCCAGTACTCCCCGTGAACAAAAACGAGTCCCTCAGGATCAATCGGTTCCTTGACGACCCCCACTTCTCCAATGAGACCTTCCATCCCGCTTCTGGGTTTGGCCCGGTAGGCCTTGAACGCCAAACCCGCCACAACCGCAAAGAACCCCCCCACCAGGAGCACGGTGGGTAAGATGAGTTTCAGGGACACACCGATGTCTTCAAACAGCATAATAGAGCCTATTGTCAGGGAAATCAATCCGCCGATTGACAGCATGCCGTAGCTGGTGACCTTGATTTCCGCAATGAAGAAGATAATACCGAGGATGATAAGCAAGAGGCCGGCGTAATTCACCGGAAGCGTCTGCATGGAATAGAAAGCGAGAACCAAGGAAATAGCGCCGACGACCCCGGGAAGTATGGCCCCGGGATGTGCCAGTTCGAAATACAGACCCGCAAGTCCGATCAACATGAGGATATAGGCGATGTTCGGATCACTGATGGTTTTGAGCACCCGGTCCCTGAATCGGAGATGAAAAGGGGTTCGTTCAATTCCCAATGTCCTGAGCGTGACTTCGGTGCCGTTGGAAAGCTTGATTTTTTTTCCGTCCACAAGTCTGAAAAGTTCATCCATATTTTTTGCGACCAGATCAATGACATGGATTTTCAGCGCTTCATCAGCGGTAATGGAAACACTTTCCCGTATTGCTTTTTCCACCCACTGACCGTTTTTTCCCCGGTCTTCCGCAATGCCCCGGCCGTAAGATGCCATGTCGTTCACCACTTTTTTTGACATGTCCCCCTTCACATCTTTTCCGCCTGCCATTACAGGGTGAGCGGCCCCGATGTTGGTCCCCGGCGCCATGGCCGCAATATGGGCGGCCACGGTGACCATTACCCCGGCGGATGCCGCGCCTGCCCCCCGTGGCGCGACGTATACGATCACCGGGACCGGAGAATTCAGTATGGCCTTGACAATGGTGCGCATGGAAGAAACCAGCCCCCCCGGCGTGTCCAGACGGATAACAGCAAGCTGTGCGCCCTGAATGCGTGCCTCTTCGAGTCCCCGTGTGACATAGGTAGCCGTGCCCGGGTTGATCGGGCCTTCAAGGTCGATGATCAGTGCTTTGTTATCTTCCGGAGGTGCAGCCAACGTTCCCGACGCTGCTATCCAGCTGATCCCGGCAACTATCATGCAGAACAGCATAACGGCTTTTATCTTAGACATGTTTTCTGCCTTTCAGTCCCAGACGTTTCATGATAGCCTGAATGTCATCCCACACCGCCCTTTTTGCGGAAGGATTTCTCAGGAGATAAGCCGGATGAAAAGTAGGCATAAGGGGTATTCCCATGTAGGAAAACCAGGTGCCCCTTTGCCTGGTGATTCTGAAATCGCCTCCGAGCATGGCCTGTCCGGCTACCCGGCCGAGGGCACAGATGATTTCCGGTTGGATAATTCTGATCTGTCGCTGCAGAAAAGGGAGACACTGTTCTATTTCATCCTGTTCCGGATCCCGGTTGTTCGGGGGGCGGCATTTCACAATGTTGGCGATGTAGACATCCTTTCGTGAAAGACCCATCCCGTTTTCAATGATTCTGGTCAGGATTTTTCCTGCTTCCCCGACAAAGGGCCTCCCTGCAAGATCCTCTTCTCTTCCGGGACCTTCTCCCACAAACATCAGCCTCGCCCGGGGGGATCCCTCCCCAAAAACCAGATGGGACCTGCCCTGATGAAGTTTGCACCTCCGGCAGTTGCCGATTTGTTCTCTGAGGGCTTTGAGAGCATCCGGAGATCCACTTGAACCGGATGCATTTCGGCCCGCGCAATCCCCGGTATCAGACCCGATGGCACCTTCAGACGGGATGAGGGGGGACTCCAGGCCGATCTCTCTCTCAAGAAGCAGGATGTTTCTCAGGTGGCTGAATATTTCTCTGATCTCACCGTGTAAGTTCAAGGTCGTTTTTCCGTAAGTGATTTTATCCTGTCAAGCACCAGATCCGCTACCCTGTCCTTTGACATGAGGGGGACATCCTCCACGGTTCCGTCCCTGTAAAGAATTTTGACCCGGTTTGTATCAGCCTCGAATCCCGCGTCGCTCCGTGAGACGTCATTAGCAACAATCAGATCCAGATTCTTTGCAGTCAGCTTTGCCTTTGCATTGGACAGGAGAGACTCGGTTTCCGCTGCAAACCCCACCAGAAAATAGGAGTAGGTTTTCTTCAGTGCACCCAGTTGCGCCAGGATATCCGGTGTTCTCTCCAACTCAAGAGAGAATGAATCAGCGTTCTTTTTGATCTTCCGGGGTGCTGTTTTACGAGGCCTGTAGTCTGCAACAGCCGCGGCTTTGATGATGACATGACACTCCGGACAGTGATCCAGAACCGCCCGTTTCATGTCTTCGGCCGTTTTGACGGCACGGAATGTAACTCCTGCCGGCGGGAGCAGCGCTGTCGGACCACTTACCAGAATTACGGAAGCCCCTCTGCGTCTGGCCGCTCTGGCAAGCGCGTATCCCATTTTCCCACTGGACCTGTTTGAGAGATACCGGACAGGATCAATCGGTTCAACCGTTGCACCCGCGGTGACCAGGATTTTCACTCCGGAGAAGTCCTGCGGTGTGACCAGGATTTTCGCCTGTTCCAGGATTTCATAAGGTTCCGGCAGTCTGCCCGGACCCGCGGTCCGGCAGGCCAGTTCTCCTTCTCCGGGTTCCAGGACAGTGACCCCCCGGTTTCTGAGAATCCGGAGGTTGTCCCGGACAGCGTCGTTCATAAACATGCGGCTGTTCATGGAAGGGCAGAGCAGAATGCCGGCGGAGGATGCAAGGACCATGGTGGACAGGAAGTCGTCCGCAATACCGTGTGCCATTTTGGCGATGAAATTGGCTGTTGCCGGCGCAATAATAATCAGGTCCGCGGATTGTCCCCAGGTGATATGCTCCATATCCGGACCTTCCTGGCCGAACATGTCCCATATCACCCGGCTTCCGGAAAGGGCCTCAAAAGTCGCAGGCGCAACAAAACGGATGGCGTTCGGCGTCATGGCGACCTGTACCTGGGCCTCGTCCTTCATCAAAAGACGGACCAGTTCCGCTGTCTTGTAGGATGCAATGCCGGCGGTCACGCCGACGATAATTTTTTTGCCTCTCACATGACTTCTCCCGTTTTGAACAATGACCTAAATCCTGCAAGCGTCGAGTTTGCCGAAGACCTGCCT
>CAYTJI010000180.1:0-4769 GCA_964438065.1 uncultured Desulfobacteraceae bacterium
TGTTGAGGAAATAAACGGCAACCCCCTGACCCGTGCGGAAGACATCTTTTCCCTTTACGAAAGACTCAAGTCCGGGGACCAGGCCTCCCTTCAGATCACCAGAAGAGGCAGAAAAAAAACATTGACCTATAAATTCAGATAGCGGCATGTATACGTCCTTTTTCGGTTTCAAAGAAAATCCCTTCAACCTTACTCCTGATCCCAGATTCCTTTTTCTGAGTCGGTATCACAAGGAGGCCCTTGACCATCTGCTGTACGGGTCAATGAAAGAAAAGGGTTTGTTTCCATTACCGGAGGGATCGGAACGGGAAAGACAACACTGTGCCGCGCCTTTCTCACCCATCTGGACCGCCGCACAAAAAGTGCGCTTATATTCAACGCTTTCCTCTCAGACATTGAATTGTTGCGGTCGATAAACAAGGAATTCGGCATTCAAATGCCCCTGGGGGCGGAATCCAAAACCGACTACATTGACGCCCTCAACCGTTTCCTGCTTGAAAATTTCAGCACGGGCGGCAATGCCGTCCTTCTTATTGATGAGGCACAGAATCTTTCTCGCTCCGTCCTTGAACAGATCCGTATGCTCTCGAATCTGGAAACGGAAAAAGAAAAACTCATTCAGATTATCCTTGTGGGCCAGCCGGAATTAAAAGAGTTGCTGGTTTCACCAGGGCTGAGACAACTGGATGAGCGTATTACAGTCCGCTATGACCTGAAACCGCTCGACTCCGGAGATATCAAAGGATATGTGGAGCATCGTCTGCTCGTCGCCGGAAGCAGAGGAAACCTGAGGTTTACCAGGGGGGCGTTAAAAAAAGTATTCTCATATTCAAAGGGAAATCCGAGACGGATCAATGCCGTCTGTGACCGGGCGCTTCTCATCGCATATGCACTGGAAAAACAAACCGTGTCCGGGCGGATGCTGAACAAGGCGATATCGGAAATCCACTGTAAAATGCGGACGGATTCCCTGCTGAAAGGGCGCAACGGGAAGAGACTGGCCCTGGCCGGCTCTCTTGCCGTGTTGCTGTCAGGTGCCCTGGCCTTTGGCGCCTGGACTCTCAGAAAGCCCATGTCCAGATTTTTTCTCTCCCGGATCACCTCACCCTTTTCAACAGCCATACCTGTCCCCCGGGAACCTCTGAGGCCGGAAAAGAAAGCGGCATCCCTGTTCCTTGATGAACAGACCGGTTTTTCCGGGCTTTCGAGAATTTTCAATGAAAATATTCCGGCAGGCGGTATGTTTGATGAAAATGAATATCCGGAACTGTTTTCGATAACCATTGGACCGCAATACTGTGAAATGTTCAGAAGACCGTTCATTGTGCGACTTTCCGCCGCCCTGACCGCAGACATCCCGTCCGCCCGCTATCTCCTTGTCCGCAGGCTGACAGACGATGGCGCCATTGTTGTTGACGCGGACGGCAGGGACAATCCGGTGGACAAGAGTTTTGTCATCCGAAACTGGGGGAACAGGATATCCTGGATTTTCCCCTGCAATGACAGGGAAACAAGACCGGAAAAGGGGATGTCTTCCCCAGACATCCGTGAAATACAGCAGATGTTGCGTCAGACCGGGTACGCGGTGGAACCTACCGGCCTTTTTGACGAACGCACATTTCATGAACTGGTAAAGTTCCAGAAAGATTTCGGCCTGCCTGCGGACGGCATTATTGATCCGCGCACCCGGGCGTTGCTGTATCTGATGAGTTGAACATGAGCTATATCCATAAAGCACTGAATAAGGCTCAGAGAGATAAAGACAAGCAGTTTCAGCAGTATGAAGGTGTCCTGGCGGGACCGGCGGAGAGGAAGGTCCATCGTTTCCCCGTCGCGGGACGCCGCCGGCTTCTGATTTTCGGAGTTGTCTGTCTCCTTGCATTCGTCTCGTATTCATGGTTTGATTCCGGAAAGCGGCATTCTCCGGAAACTGGCGGGACAAAACATAAACCCAATACGCAGGCTGCTGAGGTAAAACCGGGTGTCCCCGTACCGGCAAAAAAGGCCATCTTGAAAAACAAGGCTGCGAAAGATGCGAAGGTGCTGTATAAGCGGGCAAGGGCTTTTCACAGGACCGGACGTCTGGATAATGCCAGACGGCTGTACCAAGAGGCACTCAAAGTCGATCCGGCTTATGCAGAGGCTTTGAACAACCTGGGTGTCATATATATCCATGACAAAAACTACGAAGCGGCCCGCAACAGTCTCGAAAAGGCCGCCCGTGTCAATCCGGGCTGGGCCGACCCTTATTACAATCTCGCGTGCCTTTACGCGCTTATGGGAAAGATAAAACCCGGCATTCTGCAAATCAAAAAGGCCTGTTCCATTAATCCGGAAGTCAAAAAATGGGCCCGGGAGGATGCTGATCTCAACAATCTGCGCGGAAACCCGGAATTTGAAGCGTTGATCAAGGAGTGACTCCGGCATCTGAACGAAACCCGGTCCACAGGCTTTCACATCCCGGGGTCCTGCTTCCGCAGGTCGCTGCGGGTCAAGCTGAAACCTAAAACCTGCATAAACTATTTTCAAAAAGGAAATTATGCTTTTAATATTAGCGAGTTATGGGAAATGCTCAGGAATCCCCGCAAGCGGAAAGTGACTAAACCGGCATGGCCGGATTCAAAATATCCCGGCACCCACGGATATGAAAACACAGCATGGTTTTTCAGCACGGTTTTGTGTATTTTCACGGTAAAGATGCAGTCAACGCAGATACTGGACGTTTTACAAATCCGTCGGGACTCAGGCAATGACCTCATTTCCCTGATCTGAGAGGCACATGATGAAATTCAGAGGTAAAGCAGGATACAAGTTTTTCATACTGCTGATGTTATTATTGTTTCCGATATCCCACAGCCCGGCCTCCGCTGCCCGCATTGCCGGTGAAAGGGGCGTCACCCCTGTGGCGCCCGCCCCGCCGACCTCTGGAAAAACCGATCAGCAACCGCCCGGTGCCGTCCGAAACAAGCCGGCCCCCACCCCTTCCGATAATCCCACGCCATCGCAAACCGTGCGGGAAAACACCCACACAGACCGTAAAAAGGAAAACCGGACCGGAAAGACCAAGTCCGGCGGGGACAGAAAGAACGAAAAACGTTTCGTCACGATCGATTTCGATAACGTCGATATTGCGATCTTCATTAAATTCATCAGCGAACTGACCGGGAAAAATTTTGTGATCGACAAGGCGGTCAGGGGCAAGGTGACAGTTATCTCCCCCACCAAGATTTCCGTGAACGAGGCATACAAGGTGTTTGAATCGGTCCTTGAAGTAAATGGATATGCCACCGTACCCGCGGGCAACATCATAAAAATCATTCCGGCGGTGTCGGCACGTTCCAAAAATATCGAAACCCGTCTGAAAAAAAAGGCCATTTCACCGGAAGACAGGGTCGTCACGCAGTTGATCCCGTTAAAATTTGCAGACCCGGTAGAACTGAAGAAACTGTTTACCCCGTTCATTTCCAAGAGCAGTTTCATGGTCCCCTACCCGCCCACAGGCACCCTGATCGTGACCGATGTCCTTTCCAACATCAAACGCCTGATCCGGATCATCGATGAAATCGATGTGGAAGGCATCGGCGAGCAAATCACGGTTCTCCCTCTTGAGTATGCGACGGCCTCGGTCCTGTCGAAATCCCTGTCTTCCGTATTCCAGAAGGCAAGGCTGAAAAAAATAAAAGGGTCGTCCCTCCAGGGCACCATCCGGATCACCTCGGATGAAAGGACGAACGCTCTGATTATCCTGGCGTCCGAGGATGACACGCGAAAGATCAAACAGCTCGTCAAACTGCTGGACAGAGAGATCCCCCGCGGCGAGGGAGACATCCATGTCTATTATCTTGAAAACGCCAATGCCGAAGACCTGGCCGCGGTCCTCAAAGCCATTCCTTCCGACCAGAAAGAAACCAGGAGAAGGGGACGGGCACCCGTTGTTTCAAAAAATGTCCAGATCGTGGCGGATAAGGCGACCAACTCCCTGGTCATTACGGCCAGCAAGAGCGACTACCTGGTGCTGGAAAACGTGATCCGGAAACTGGATATCAGCCGCCGCATGGTTTACATTGAAGCCTTTATCATGGAAGTCAGCCTGAGCAAAAGCTTTGATCTCGGCGTGGAATGGAAACTCGGAAAAGATATCGGCAGTTACCAGGGAAAGGATCTTGGCGCTTTTGCGGGGTCAACTTCGCAGAACAGCAACCTGAATATCAGCGGTACCACTCCTGCAGCCCCATTTCCTGCCGGTCTTGCCATGGGCGTCATTGGTGAGGGGATTAAAGTCGGCGATATAACTTTCCCCAGTATTGCAGCGATGGTCAACGCCTACAAAGGGGATTCCGATATCCATATCCTCTCAACCCCGCAGATCATGACAACGGACAATGAAGAAGCCGAGATCAAAGTAGCGGAAAATATCCCCTATCTCACCCGACAGGATACATCCACTACAGGAAACGTGGATTACAGCAATTATGAGTACAAGGACGTCGGGGTCACCCTCAATATTACCCCACAGATCAACCAGCAGCGCTATGTCCGGCTGAAGATCATGCAGGAAGTATCCCAGGTGGTGGAAGAAAAATCCACGACCGGTCTTCCCACCACCCTGAAGCGCCAGGCCAACACCACCGTGGTCGTGAAGGACGGCCAGACGGTCGTCATTGCCGGGCTCATCGGAGAGACATTGAACAAAAGCACGTCCGGGGTCCCGTGCCTGGCCGATATCCCCGGTCTGGGATACCTTTTCAAATCCTTTTCGAGCAGCCGGA
>CAYTJI010000181.1:0-1891 GCA_964438065.1 uncultured Desulfobacteraceae bacterium
CTTCCAGACCTGAGATAGCAATGGCGATTGATGTCCATTACAGGGGTAAGACGTACACAGCGAGTCCTGAGCTGGAGATTCCCGAAGAATTCACGATAGTTTCTTCTGAAAACAGCGTCGGCTCTGGTGCGGACCCGGAAGAAGTTCGGATCAGCGACCAGAGGATACTGGTTTTAGAACCGGCGCTTGACCGATTCAGGGCCCTGTCAGCCATTCTTCGGATGGAGGGGTTCCCGGACGTCAGATGGGTTGCCTCGCCGGAAGAGGCGTCAAATGCCGTCAAAACAGAACCCGTCGATGTTATTCTGGTCAATGCTCGGTCATACAGGGCCAGAGGATCGTGGATCAGGGACATGGCAGCAGAGATGGATCTTCCTCCCGTGTCCTATTACGACCTCAAATCCATGTTGCTGGCACAGGTATTCCCGTACGGTCAGATGAGTGAGGCGCTGATATCTCTCGTCTCATTTTTTGTCTCAACGACCTTGAAGGACAGAGAAGATCAACTCCGGGAAACGGTTGCCCGGGTGAGATACTGCAAGGCCCTGGCAATAAAGTTGGGGATGGATCCTGCCCGGGTGGACGGAACGATTCTGGCGGCATGGCTTTGCGGTTCGGAACAGGCGGATCGTTTGCTGGCCCAGGTCGTCACTCCCTACGGTCTGGAGGAAATCGTCGGACCGACAGTGGCCGAAGGAAAAGTGAAAAGGCTGGAAGCCTCAGTGCTCAGTTTGGTCAGAAAGTATCAGAACTTGAAAAAAAGCGAGCCGGAACTGGCCGGCGACATGGATCGGATCAGGAAGAGGCTGGGGCCGCAGCTTCAGTCTTCCGAAGAAAAGACGGTACTGGAGTGTCTGATTCATGTGATCCGGGACGAGGCATTCTTGAAAGATGCGGGCAAGTCCGCCGGACGGGTGCTTGTTGTTGATCCGGAATACTCGGTGGACTCCGGCATGGCACTCCGGTTGGCCAACGAAGGTTATGACGTGACCGGAGTCCCGGACGCTGCTAAGGCGGCCAAGGTCGTCATGGATTCGGGTACGGACCTGGTCATATCTGAGGTCAACCTGCCGGGCACTGATGGTCTGAAGCTCTGCCGTGCCTTGAGAAAAAGCTCCCGTGCCGCTCATACCCCCTTTTTCTTCGTTTCGGCGGAGGAGGGGGAGAGGCTCGCAGCGGAATGCCTGGAGGCAGGCGCGGATGACTTCCTGAAGAAACCGGTTGATTTGGACCTGCTTTCATTGAAGATCCGCCATATCCTTTCCATAAAGGGCCCCGGAAACGGCAACAGGGGAATAACCGGATCCTTGGTGGACATGAGCGCGACAGATATCGTTCAGAGTCTGACCTCCGGAGATAAAAATGTGGAAGTACGCCTCGAAAGCATGGGGAAGAGGGGGCGGATTTACATCCGGGAAGGGGAGATTATCCACTCCGAGGCCGGGGAACTGGAAGGGGAAGAGGCTTTTTACCGGATTATGGGCTGGCAATCAGGGAAGTTTGAGGTTGTCGGCTGTTCCACCTTTCCGGATCGGACCATCCACAGCAGTACCATGTCTCTTCTGATGGAAGGGGCGCGCCTGACTGATGAGGCAAGTCACGCGACCGGGGCATAGGTCCGTGAGTCGAAACGCTACTGGAGACAATGTGAGTTTCAGGATAGAGACGGTAAGGAAAAAAGCCGGGGTATTTTTCCCGGACGGCAGCAGGATCGGCGGGAATTTTTTTGTCTTACCGGTATCCCCTATCCACGGTGGCGCTGAAATGCTTTCGGAACTGCTGGCCGATGAGAGAAACTTTATCCCCTTTGAACTGGAAGACGGCAAGATCGCGCTCCTTCGAAAAGAAAATATCAGGATGATATGTGTGGAGGAAAAAGTAATTATCAGCA
>CAYTJI010000181.1:1901-4757 GCA_964438065.1 uncultured Desulfobacteraceae bacterium
CGAGCTCCCGGAAAGCCACTCCCGCCTTTCCGATTTCCTGAACGGATGCGATGAGTTCTTCCACTTTGAATCGGGTGACAAAAGTTACCTGGTAAATACCCGGTTCATCAAAACGGTTTGTCCTGACTCGCTTTAAAAGAATTCCCCGGGACGGACGCATTTTGGAAATCGGGTCAATCCGGCAGGACAAATCGCGGTTTCGACTTCAGTTGAACTCCCGTCTCAAGAAGGCTTCTCCTGGGAATTTGTGGGTGAGTTTCCATCCATAAATGGCCTTTTTGCGCAATCCCTGCGTCAATCCGCGGGATCACTTGCCTGCCTATGCGTAGCCTGTCTGCCGTCCGGACGGGACAGGCAGGCACGCAGACAGGTGCGGCGTACCGGATGTACGCCTCCTACATCCCTTGATTCCCTGGGCCTTGCGTAAAAATTCGCATTTCCGGATCGGGAACTTACCCGTGTCCCGAATTTCATTTATGGATGGACATAGGTTAATAATGTGCTCCTGGAACCCGGTGACAACGGCATGGGCCTTCAGGGCGCTTATCGTGCGGGATCCCCGGCTTGATTTTGGGCAAAAAACCCATCGTTTTTCAAAAAGTATTGATAACCGGGGAAATCGCCGTTTACCCATCAAAGCGATTTTCACAGAGCGGTAATCTGTCACAGAATGATGTTTAGTACCCCCCCGACTGTCAGTGCGGCAGAGACCATAATCCCGGTGGCTATGCACATTTTTTTGAGGCCGAGCTCCTTGAGAAGCACAACAAAGGTGGCGATACAGGGAAAGAACATGGCCAGAACCACACTGGCGACCACCAGTTGCCTGGCAGTTAACCCGAGAGACGCCATCATCCCGAGTGCCACATCCTTACGGAGGAACCCGATGATCAGGGATGTCACCGCTTCCTTCGGAAGCCCGAGAACGCCGGTGACGACAGGCTGAGTGAAACCGGCTATTGCTTTGAACAACCCGAAGTAATACAGGATATTGATGACCAGAATGGCCCCCAGAATGATGGGAATTGCCTCTGCGAGAAATCCATAGATCCTCATCCACATTTTTTGCAGTACAATTTTTAGCGGGGGTATGCGGTAAGGGGGGATTTCGATCAACAATTCAGGTGAAAAACCTTTCACGGTATGATGGAGGATCATCCCCAGAACAATCCAGACCATGAAAAGCGTGCCGTAGACGATGGCGACATACCGTCCGCCTTTCTGACCCACAAGCCCGACGATCATGGCCTGGAGTGCGGCGCACGGCACGGCAATGGACACCAGTGTTGAGGCGATGAATCTTTCCCGTTCGCTTTCCAGAATCCTGGTCGATAACACTGCCGGAACATTGCACCCGAGTCCGAGGAGGGTCGGGATGATAGCGTATCCATGCAGACCGACCCAGTGCATGATGGTGTCCATTAAAACCGCAAGGCGTGGCAGATAGCCGATGTCTTCAAGCAGGCCAAGCACCAGATAGAAAGAAACGATATAAGGGAGTACCATGGCAAAGGGCACATATAACCCGCTGGTCATCAATCCGAATGATTCGATAAAATTTATCGTGCTGCCCCTGATGCTGCCGACCACAACATTATGCAGTAACCCCGTTCCGCCCAGGAAGCTGCTTAATTTCAATACGACCGGCGCCCACAGGGTATTGAAAATAGGGTCAAACAGGTAATTAATGAGAGATTCACCGATGATACGGATAGTAAAAAATGCCAGCACGAGGACCGCGACAGCAATTATGCTGCCGGAAAACGGTTTTACGCTGGCATCCTGGAGACGCTCCAGCCAGGTATGATGGCGATGGTCAATATGTTGAACCCGGGTGATTATTTCACCGATTGCTGTCCAGCGCTGATCACGCGAGCGTTTTGAGGCATTCCCGGAGGCTGCCCTGGGAATATTTTCCACCAGTGCTTTTATGCCTTCACCCGAAACGGCTACAGTTGGAATAACCGGTACCTTTAAGAATGCCCTCAGTTTATCCAGATCGATATTTATGCCCCGGTGCTTTGTGTCATCCCACATGTTCAGAGCAACCACCATCGGGATATTCCTTTCCAGCAACTGCAGTGTGAGATAAAGGCTCCTTTCCAGATTGATTGCATTGATTACATTGATAACCACATCACCATCCTGCAGCATTTCGACTGCGATTTTTTCGGCGTCACAGGTAGGTTCCAGACAATAGGTGCCGGGCACGTCAATCACTTCAACTTTTTCGTCTCCCAGTTTCAGGAATCCCCGGGTGTAGCTGATGGTGGTGCCCGGGTAATTCGATGCCGTGGTGCGCACACCGGTCAATCGAGAGAATATGACGCTCTTCCCCACATTGGGATTGCCTACCAGTAATATCTTTTTCATCCTGTCTCAGCCAATGCAACAATTATTTTTTTGGCCATCCCGAAACCGATGGCTACCTGAACCCGATCAACTTCGATTGTGACCGGGCCTCGAGCGATCATGGAACTGATCTTGATTATCCTTTTGCCCGGTACAATCCCCAGGCTGTTCAGGCGATCAATCAGTCCGGCTCCTCCACGGATTTGAGCAACCACACCACGCTGCCCCGTTTGCATGCGGCTTAACATTTTCAGATTCCCTTGCGGCATTATTACAGTTCCTTTTGCACGTTTGTTAAATTTGACGGCGTCGTAAAAAGCCCAATATCTGCATTGCGCTGCATCTTTAGTCACTGCGGCGTACTTAACAGCACATCATAATGAGACCTTTGAAAAATGACCGATTTTGCGCCAAATCAAGTCGGAGATCCCGGACTGTGGGCCTGACCTGTCCCGTCCGGACGGCAGACAGGCAACGCACAAGCAGGCACCGGGTTGGTGCAAA
>CAYTJI010000182.1:0-4741 GCA_964438065.1 uncultured Desulfobacteraceae bacterium
CGTCTTTGATTTTTCTGTAGATAATCCTTGCTGTAGCCGGGGGCGGACTGTGCATGGGAATATCTTTCAGCATCATGCCGACTTCATCTACCAGTTTCTTCAGCTTTTCTTCATCACTTGTCGCCATGCGTCCGGCCCGGATCGTCTGGGACAGGAAACATGGGAAACATTCCAGATATGTTCGCATCAGACCTCCCTGGTGAGAATTCGGTAAGGGGATGATTCCGCTGAAAATCGCGATTTACAGCTCGTGATACTGAGCGCATGTGATTATTCTGCGGACCCTTAATATTGCGGCACCGTGCACGGGATGAGAAACACAAGTGGAGCCTTTAAATCCCATCATAGCATAAAGACCTGAAACTGCAAAGCCGATCCCGCTACATGACAAGCGAAACTGCGGCCAACAGTCGGGAACAGTTAATTCGTGGCTATCCAGAAACGGCCCTTTTGCACCATATCCGCGTTGCGCGAAAAAAATAATTCTCGGAATATCAACCATATGCCTGCCTGTCCCGTGAAATGCCGTTGTGTTCCTATTTCACCGGGGCGGTTATTTTTTCACACGCCCCCGCTCAAAGTCCGGGATCCTCGGACAAAATTCCTCATTTATGGATGGACACTAATTATGAGCATATGCTCAAAAAAAACTTGACATATGAAATCCGCTGTATATATTATGGTCAAAAGCTCATAATGAAATTGGAACAAGTCGGAGATCCTCTCCGGACAGAGGGAAGGGGATTTATCCATGCCGAGACCCAGAAAACCGCGTTTTGTTCAGGGCGGCCCTATGGCGAATGTTTTCAAGCCCCGGGGCGTGTCCGCGAGGTCCCTGGAAGAGGTCGTGCTGCCGGTCGAAGGGCTTGAGGCCCTGCGGCTGACCGACCTGGAAAGACTGGATCAGGAGTCTGCCGCCGCCCGTATGAACGTATCCCGTCAGACATATGGAAGGGTGCTCGCTGAGGCAAGAGCCATTGTTGCCGAGGCCCTCGTCATGGGAAAAATGATCCGAATTGAGGGGGGCGTGTATACCCTGCAGGGGATCGGTCGGAGTATGGGGAGAGGGCGTCACGGACATCGATGGCGCGGAGGGTTTTGACAGCCGTATTTGGCATATGGCACCTAAAACCTGCATAAACTGTTTTCAAAACAGGAAGTTATTTTTGTAATATCATTGAGTTATGGGTTGCCGCCTTGCACCTGCCTGCTGCAGGCAGGTCTTCGGCAAACCCGGCGCTTGCAGGATTCAGGTGACATTTAACCGAACACTTCGGAAGGAGGTGAAAAAATGCCCGGACAGGACAGAACGGGTCCCATGGGGCAGGGTCCCCGGACAGGGCAGGGTCTTGGCAAGTGTGGAAAGCCAAAGAACAGTGCCCGGGGAGCCAAAGTCCCAAGCGGATCAGGATTCAGTAATGGCAATGGTTCTGCTGCCGGACGGGGCTGCGGCAAGGGCCGCGGCCGCGGTGGCGGCAGGGGATGTAAGCGAGTATAATGTTCAAAAGGAAAGGAGGTGTCGATTATGCCCGGATTTGATGGAACAGGACCCATGGGAATGGGGCCCATGACAGGAGGAGCCCGTGGTTGGTGCAATCCGTATGGTCAGGGCGTTGCAGGCCCCGGTTTCCGGAGGGTTCCCGGACGCGGCGGAGGACGTGGTTTCAGGAATATGTACTGGGCCACAGGTCTGCCCGGCAGGGTAAGACCCTACGCCGGGGGATTTTGGGGGTCTCCCTTCTCAGCTCCTTATACATCGGAACAGGAGATCAGCCTGCTGAAAAGCCAGGCGGAAGCCCTGAAAGCAGAGCTGGACGCGATCAGCGCCCGACTTCAGGACCTGGAAAAACCTGAATAACAGGCCGCGTCACGGAGCAAAAGCCGTTCCCGCCCCGCATGCGGTTCAATACCCTGTCTGCAACGGGGCGGGAGTGGAGGGGGCCTCCGTTTGTAACCCCCACTGAAATGACGAAGGCCTCCCGATAAATCACCCGGAAAAGATCCCATGCCGCTGTCACCTGGGTGTGGGAGCTTTTTTAATCTGCCGATTCGCATGAAGAGCCAATTCTTTTCCCTCATCGCCTGTGATTTTCCGGATCAGGTTCCGGTAATCCTTATCCTCCGGATCCACCCCCCTGCAGAATGAACGATTACCCGATTTTTTCTCTTTATCACATCTCCGAAGCCTCTGTCGAGCCTACCAGCGGAAATACGGGTATCGCCCCGGCCTTTGTCTGTGCCGCCAGAAAGTACCGGTTGACTCTGAGCATGCCGGAAACCATGAGCACTGAGAGGTGAAAGCTGTTGATACACCTTGGTGCGGAACTGGTGCTCATGCCGGGTGAGCAGGGGATGAAAGGGGCCATCGCGGCGGCCTGGACCGCGGTAGAATACCCGGACGCCCGTCCCTTGGAAAAAGAGGCGGGCGTTTCTCTCAAGTACGCGGGAGCGGGTGCCGCCTGCAACCGGATCAATAGGGGCCCGTGCTCATGACAGGGCTCAATTCTTCAATCTTATTGTGTTTAAGCCGATAGTCATAAATCTGCTCCATATCTTTATATATTTGAAAAATCTGGAAGAAACCATGCCAGTGCGCATAGTCCGGTGCGTTCATGGCCGCTCCATGCCGGGCCCGTCTTCCCGCGTGGTGCCAGAGGTAGTATTGCAGCTCAAGAAACCCGTCCTTCCAGGCGTCCGGTTTCAGCAGCTTTTTCTCCCTGAGATCATTTTCCATCCTGACAGCAGCCGTCCAGTACCTGTTGTACAGTTCAACGGAATTATCCAGGGTTTTCATCTGAATGTCCGTATGGGTCTGGCTGTGACAGTTGATGCAGACTTTTTTCATGCGTATTTCGCCTTTTTGGCCGTCTCCACGTTCGCCGCTGCGTAACACGCTTTTCTTGTGAACCAGGTCCCATTTCAGCCGTTCATTGATGTTATGAGTCGTGGCCAGTTCACCGATTCCGCTGATATGACAGGTCGCGCAGGTGGGGGCCGTATAGTCTCCCGGTTCCCATGTGTCCGGGGTGCTTTCATATCTCCAGCTGTCGCCGTGCGAGAGGTACTGCTGGCCGTGTTTGCTCTCAAAATATATCTCGATATTTGGGTGGTCCGGCCCGAGATGACAGGCCCCGCACGCCTCGGGCTTTCGCGCATCCGCAAGAGAAAAGGTGTGTCTGGTGTGGCAGACCGTACAGGTCCCGATGGACCCGTCCGGATATCGCGTGCCGACTCCGCCCGGCCAGGTTTCATTGATGGGCTTGTGGTCCGGGCCAAGTTCCACCTGGGTGCCGTGGCACATCTGACAGCCGGACGCCCGGGCGGCACGGTTGTAAGCGGGCATGCCTTTTGGGGTGAGTCCGGTCAGTACGGGGATTTTGCCGTCCAAAAAGGCCGCCCCCTCATTGACATACATCAGGCGTTGAAATTTCCCGTCCAGTTTTTTCGGATCACACACCGGCATGCCGGCAAGTTTCGCATGACCGCTTTTCAGAAACTGTTCAACTTCCTGGGGATGACACCTCGAACAGGTCTTTGATGAAACCATTGGCGAGATATAAATGTCCGTGCTTTTAATCCCTTCGCATTGACTCGCCATTGGAGAGGCCTTCTTCACGACGTGACAGTCATAACACGTAATTGCCGCGTGCCCCATCTGCGACTGTTTCCATGCCTCGACAATACCCGGGGTTTTCCGGGCATGGCATTCAATACACTGTCGCGCCTCCGGGGTTAAGCCCCGTTTGATAACAAGATCCCGTTTCCCGGCCAGATGGGTATATTCGTTTTGTTCAGAGGCGGCCCGGGCAGTCCCGGCGAACATGAACAACGCAAAGCAGATGATTCCGATGTTTCGAAATGAGTGTTCCATATCTTCTCCTTTCCAGATAGTGCCCATCCAGAAACGAAACTCGGGCACGGGTGCGTTTCCGATCCGGAAATGCGAATTTTTGCGCAAGGCCATTTATGGATGGAAACCAGATAAGATGTTCCAATATTTTTTCTGTGGTATCCCGGGACTGGAGTCATTTGTTGCAAACCTACAGTCTTTTGAAAAAATTATCCGCCGTTTCAATCATGTCTTTGTGTCCGACATGAGGATGACAGTCTGCACACTTTTTGGTTGTGTCTCCCCGCAGGTAAGTGCGATGGGCGATCAGTCCACCGAAAGTCATTCCGGGCGGCGTCAGATTGTAGTGGCAGCGACGGCAGGCGCTCTCAAAGGTAAAATCGAGGCGCCTGGCCTCGGCATTGCCTGCCCAGTCAAATTCCGCGCCGTCAATATAGAAGTTCTGGATCACATCCCCGGTCCCGGTCATGGCTTTGACGGTAAAGAACTGAAAAAAATTTCCGTGGGGAAGGTGGCAGTCCACACACTGGGCCGCGAACCCCTGCGGGTTCATGCCTCCGTGAACAGCGTTCTGCCAGGAAGTACGGAAGGGTTTCATAATATGGCAACCGGCGCAGAAGGTATCCATATTTGTGGTTTCAATCATGAATCCCGATGCCAGCACCATCACGACCGTCAGGGCTGCGCCGACGCCGACGCCGAGCCACCAGCCCTGTTTGCCTGACGGTCCCGGTCCTCTGATGCCGGATTTTTGTGGCTTCGATATTGGTGGCATGTGACGGTCCCTCCCTGGAGAGTTTTTGGGAACAGAGACAAGGTCAGCAGAAAATTTCGATTATCACCTAAATCCTGCATAAACTATTTTCAAAAAAGAAATTATGCTTTTAATAT
>CAYTJI010000183.1:0-4736 GCA_964438065.1 uncultured Desulfobacteraceae bacterium
TATAACCGCAGGAATATATTGAATATTTTTGGGATTATAATTTGAGCCTGACCTGTCCCGTCTGGACGGCAGACAGACCACCCACAGGCAGACACCGAGTCGGTGCAAAAATCGTAGTTTTTCAAAGGTCTCAGTTCTTTTAAAGTAGCAGACAAACAGCTCGTGCCCATCCATAAATGAAATTCGGGGCACGGGTGAGATTCCGATCCGGAAATGCGAATTTTTGGCCAAGATCAAGTCGAAAATCCCGGACTTTGAGCAGGGGCGTGCGGGGTGGTTTTAGTAAATCCCCCGCCACCGCGGGATCCGGCCGACTCGGAGTCGGCACGGAAAGGGACCGTTTACCGGTCTGTGAATGCAACCGAAAAGAGGAGAATATGGACGCAGTAAAACTGAATAAACTGGACGAGAAATTACGAGAACTGATTGAAATTACTAGACAAACGGAGGTTCGACGGACCCAGCGCAAGAACCAGTCCGGAACCGGAAATGTCATTCTTCGCCGGAAAGGCAAGCAGGACAAGCGGTTCTCGCTGTAATCGCCTGAAAAAACTCTCCAGGCGACCGCCGGAGAACAAATGATCATAAAACAAAGGAAGCACCGGACCCTGTTTCTTATCATTCTGAGCCTTCTTCTGAGTGTCTCGTGTGCCAAAGAGGATACACTCGACAGGGTAAAAAGGTCCGGAGTCATCACCGTGGTGACCCGGAATAACGCCCATTGCTACTATACCTACCGGGATGTCCCGTGCGGATTCGAGTATGACCTGGCAAAGGCCTTTGCTGATTACCTCGGGGTGAAGATGACGGTCGTCACCCCCAGCTGGGAAAAACTCGGCGACACACTCAATACCGGAAAGGGAGATTTCATCGCCGCCAGCCTGAGCATTTCCCCGTCGCGCCGGAAGCGGCTCGACTTCTCAGATAGTTATCTTCGTGTTCAGCAAAGAGTGATCATTCATAAATCCAACCACAAAATAAAAAAACTGCAGGACCTGGCCGGAAAAACCATCCATGTGCGCCGGGGGACGTCTTATGAGGAACGATTGAATGAACTCCGGCGGCAGGGCCTGCTTGTCCATGTTGTGCTGCATGATGACATTCCCACGGAAGAATTTATTCGAATGGTGGCGGACAGGGAAATTGAAATTACTGTGGCGGACTCCAACCTCGCCTTTCTGAACAGACGATATTACCCCGATATCCGGATCTCCGTGCCTGTACGGGAAAAACAGTCCCTGGCCTGGGCCGTCAGAAAGGGGGAGGCATCCCTGCTTGAAGAAATAAACCGGTTTTTCAAAAAGATAAAGGGAGACGGAACCTTTCAGAAGATTTATGACAGGTACTTTTCCAGTGTTGAAATCTTCGATTACGTGGACCTGAAAAAATTCCACATCCGGCTCAGAACCCGGCTTCCGAAATACAGGGAGATCATCCGCCGGGAAGCCCGGGAAAACGGCTTTGACTGGCGGCTCATTGCGGCGGTCATCTATCAGGAGTCACACTTTAACCCCCGGGCCAGGAGCTACACCGGAGTGGGAGGACTGATGCAGCTTACCCTGAACACGGCCAGGGCGATGGGCGTGACGGATCGACACGACCCGGAACAGAGCATACGGGCCGGCGTTCGGTATCTCAGAAAACTGTATGACAAGTATGACACGGCGAAAGACCCGGACAGGCTTTTCATCGCGCTTGCCAGCTACAATGTGGGAAGGGGCCATATCCTGGACGCCCGGAAAATCGCCCAAAGCAAAAAGCTGGATCCGGACAGTTGGGCGTCCCTTGAGCAGACGCTTCCGCTTCTTCGTTACCCGACATACTACAGAAAAGCCGCTTACGGGTACTGCCGGGGCACTGAACCGGTCCGTTACGTGAAGAGAATACGGCTTTACTATGATATCCTGAAAAGAGACGCCATTACCAGTGATCCCGGCGAACGCCGAAGTTGCAGGCCCGTGCCCTTCCTCTCCGCACAATCTTCAGCTCCCTGCCGCCAACGCTATTTCTGAGGCATTTTCATGTTTGACGATATTCGGAACCTGAGAAACATCGGCATCAGTGCACACATTGATTCCGGCAAAACCACCCTGACCGAACGTATCCTTTTCTATACCAAGCGGATTTTCGCCATCCATGAGGTGAAAGGAAAAGACGGCGTCGGTGCCAAGATGGATTCCATGGAGCTCGAAAAGGAAAGGGGAATCACCATCGCCTCGGCTGCCACCTTCTGTCAATGGCGGGGATACATGATCAATATCATCGACACCCCCGGACATGTCGATTTCACCATTGAGGTGGAGCGGGCGCTCCGTGTCATGGACGGAGCGGTTCTCATCCTGTGTTCCGTGGGAGGCGTACAGTCCCAGTCCATCACCGTTGACCGTCAGATGAACCGTTACAAGGTTCCCCGCATCGCGTTTATCAACAAGTGTGACCGCTCCGGCGCAGATCCCGCCCGGGTGGTGGACCAGTTACGGCAGAAATTGAACCACAATGCCGTGTTCATGCAGATTCCCATCGGTGTGGAAGACAACTTCCGAGGCGTTGTGGACCTCGTCTCCATGAAAGCCCTTTACTTTCAGGGACCGAACGGAGAAGAGGTCCGTGAGGAAGAGATCCCCGAACAGCTTCGCGCGGAGGCCGAAGAAAAGCGGGAAGAACTCCTGGATGCGGCTGCCATGTTCTCGGATGAACTGATGGAGGCGATCTTTGACGGCACGGTGAGCGAGGACCTGATCCATAAAGCGGTGAGAAACGGCACCGTTTCAAGAGCACTGACCCCCGTTTTTCTGGGCTCGGCCTACAAGAATATCGGTGTACAGCCGGTGCTTGACGGTATAAACCGGTATCTTCCGGACCCGACGGAAATTGAAAACACCGCCCTTGATCTGGACCGTAATGAAAAAGAGGTCATGCTCAAAGGCACAAGAGACCTCCCGCTGGTCGCGTTGGCCTTTAAGCTCGAAATTACTCCATACGGTCAGTTGACCTATATCCGGATTTATCAGGGCGCTGTCAGCAAGGGAGACAACCTGGTAATCACCCGGACGAGGAAAAGGATCCGGGTCGGAAGGCTTATCCGGATGCACGCGAACGAAATGGAAGATATCGACAGGGCGGGAGCAGGAGAGATTGTGGCGCTCTTCGGCGTCGAATGTCACACGGGCGATACCTTCACCGACGGCCGTTTAAACTACAGCATGTCTTCCATGTTTGTGCCCGAGCCGGTGATCTCTCTCACCATCACCCCTTCCGACAAGAAATCCCAGACCCGGATGTTCAAGGCATTGCAGCGTTTTACCCGTGAAGACCCCACGTTCCGGTCCTACGTGGATGAAGAGTCCCAGGAAACGATTATATCCGGAATGGGAGAACTGCATCTGGACGTGTATGTGGAAAGGATGAAAAGGGAATTCCAGGCCGATGTGACCACCGGGATTCCGCAGGTGGCCTACCGGGAGGCCATTACCAGAAAGATCACTTTTGATTATACCCACAAAAAACAGACGGGGGGATCAGGCCAGTTCGGCCGGGTGGCGGGCTTCATGGAACCTTCAGAGAACGGTACCTATGAATTTTCCAGTGAGGTCAAAGGGGGTGCGATCCCAACGGAGTTTCTGCCCGCCGTGGACAAGGGCTTTCAGGCCTGCCTCGATAAGGGGCTCCTGATCGGCGCGCCGGTTATCGGCATGAAGATCACCGTCAATGACGGCAAGGCCCACAGCGTCGACTCCTCTGATCTGGCCTTTATCTCCGCTGCGAAAGGCGCGTTCAGGCAGGTCTATCTGAAGGCCGGGCCCGTTATCCTTGAGCCCGTCATGAAAGTCTCCATTGAAGGACCTTCCGGGTTTCAGGGCAGTGTCATGTCTTCGATCAATCAGAGGAGAGGCCTCATTATCAGTACCACGGAAGACGGGGTGTTCACCACAATCGAAGCGGAAGTGCCGCTTTCCGAAATGTTCGGATACGCGACCACACTTCGGTCCCTGACACAGGGGAAAGCCGAATTCACCATGGAATTTGCGAGATATTCAAGGGTCCCAGACTCACTGGCGGAAACCCTGAAAACCCGTACCCGCAAAGATATCAGGGGAGGGAAAGGATGATGAACACGTTTGCCGCGGTCAGCCCACTGAAACTCCTGGAAAAAACCTCACGCAGGCAACTCGGGAAAGGAAACATGGGGGTCCTGATTGCCCGGGCTGGTGTGGGGAAAACCGCATGTCTGATTCACATCGCGCTTGACAAGATCTTCCGGCAGGAAAAACTCATTCACGTATCTCTTGAAGAAAGTCCGGACAAAACAGCTTCCTACTATGATGTGATATTCTCCGACCTGGTCAAGAACAAGGTTCCCATTGATGAGCGGGAATACCGGTCCTGTATCGAGAAACACCGAGTGATACTCGCTTATCTGAACAGAAGTTTTGATACCGCGCGCCTGGCGACCAGTCTCACGAACCTGAAGAACGAGCTGGATTTTCCGCCCGATACGCTTATCGTTGATGGTCTGGATTTTGAAAATGCGGAAAGACGGATATTCGAGGGTCTTGAAGAAATTGCCACCGGGTTTCAGGTGGAAATCTGGCTTTCCGCGCTCTCACACCGCCACATCCGGGAACGGAATGAAAACGGCATCCCCTACCCGTGCCACGGAGTGGACGGTTTTTTCAGCATCATCATGCAGCTGACAACCGGTTCATCCGGTGTTTTCCTGCAACTTCTGAAAGACC
>CAYTJI010000184.1:0-4734 GCA_964438065.1 uncultured Desulfobacteraceae bacterium
ATATTAAAAGCATAACTTCCTTTTTGAAAATAGTTTATGCAGGTTTTAGGTGGAACGTGATGCATGTTTATGTTCACAGAAGCGGAGATCTGGGATTTTCCCTGCAAAGGCCGTTCAGAAACGGCGGCTCAAGCCGCTATCTGACGATTTCCTTCCTGCTTGTCCATCGGAAATTTTCACATCTCCCCGGACGGATTGTGAGGAAGCTGTACAACAGGAGAAGGCGGTCAGGCACTGATGAAGTGAAGGGGTTGGACCTGACGGATCCTGAAAGAATTTTTGTTGCCCGTAAGACCCGGATGTTACTGGGGCAATATCCTGAGATTGAACTTGTTTGCGTGACCATAAACAAGATGACCGCAAAAGGGGAAAAAGGCCGGGACTGGGGGCGCGTGTTCCGCCATGTGAACCGTCTTGTGCTGATGGAGAGGGTGCGGGGCATATCCGATGTCATGTTCATCCCGGACGTCCGGTCAGTAAAAAACGGAAACGGGATTTCGCTCTCCGACCATCTTCAGGCTGAACTGTGGTTTGATTTACAGGCGGATACGGTGATTGAAAACCGGCCCCGGGAGAGTCTGAAGACATTGAATCTCCAGTTCATCGACTGGATCGGTCATATCGTCTGGAAAAGGTATGAGGATGACGAAACCGCAGCCTATGAGATATTGAAAGACAAAGTGGATTTGACCCCATGGTGGGAGACACTTTCGGGCTATTGGAATTGAAAAGAAGCTAATCCGGCGCTTTTCCAATGTCTGTCTGGTCAAAAGAGGCCAGTTGACGGATGGCCTCCGCCGTTGTTTTCAGTTCGGACGCCTGCACCGTTCGCATGTCCAGCAGGATATTTTCCTTTTCCAGTCTTACGATGATCGGCGGTTCAAAGGCCCTCAGCCACTTTTCCATCGTAACGGCGGACAGTCTTCCCGGTGTTAGGCAGACCAATCGACTCGGCAGTTCCATCAGGGGCAATGCGCCTCCCCCAACTTTTGAATTTCCGTCCACGAGTGTGACGGAGAAGTTTTCCGTTTTCAGATTTTCGAGACGTTTCAGGAATTGTTCCGCTTTTCTTTCAATGGAACGGTATGGCTGACAGATCATTTTCAGGGTGGGGATTGCTTCAATCGCCTTTTTTTCATCCCTATACAGTCTCAAGGTTTCTTCGAGCGCCAGAAGGGTGAGTTTGTCGATTCGGAGTGCCCTGCTGAGCTGATTTTTCCTGATTGCATCGACGAGGTCCTTTCGACCCAGGATAATTCCGGCCTGAGGCCCGCCGAGCAATTTGTCTCCACTGAAGGTCACCAGGTCGGCCCCGTGGGACAGAGATTCATTCACCGTGGGTTCCTTGAGTAATCCGTATTTTGACAGATCCACCAGACACCCGCTGCCCAGATCCTCCATCACGGGGATGCCATGCTGATGCCCCAGACCGGCCAGTTCGGACACGGAGACCTCATGCGTAAATCCGACAATCTGGAAATTGCTGGTGTGCACTTTCAGTAACAGAGCGGTCTCCGGACCGATGACCCTTTCATAGTCCCGGAGGTGTGTCTTGTTTGTGGTGCCGACTTCCACCATTTTTGCATGGCTCCTGCGCATGACTTCCGGGATGCGGAACGATCCGCCGATTTCCACAAGCTGACCCCGGGAAACGACCACTTCTCTTCCCTCCGCCAGGGTGTTCAGCGCAATAAAAACAGCCGCGGCATTGTTGTTCACAACCATGGCGGCTTCAGCGGAAGTCAGTTCCTCCAGTATAGACGCCACATGAGAATATCGGTTCCCCCGTTTTCTCAGGTCCAGGTCGTACTCCAGATTACAGTATCCCCCTGCAATGGTCCTGAATTTCTTCAGAACCGTTTCAGCCAGAATCGACCGACCCAGATTGGTGTGGACGACCACGCCCGTGGCATTTATGACCGGTTTCAGGCTGGGTCTGGATATGCATTTCAGCCGTTCAAGAACCCGTTTTGACACGGATTCAAGGTCCAAGCCGGATTTATCACCCACGCTCCCACCTTGCCGTATCCGGACACGCAGCTCGTCCAGGACCTGGTGGATGGCCTTCAGGATCAGATTGCGGGGATAATCCGCTGAGGCTTCCACCAGACCTGGGCTCATCAGCAACCGGTCCACCCCGGGAAGATTTCTGTACGATATCTCTTTTTTCGATTCCATGGTACGGATTCACCCCCTGGAGAGCTTGAAAAACCGCACATTCCGGCCAACTTCTCCATCCGGCTCGATTCCGGGATTTTTGATCCGGGCCTGAACAGAACTTGCTGTTTTTCAAAGGCCTTCTCTGTTCGGTCGAGCGCTTTTCGGCACGAAAACAAGACATTATTGGCAATGACGGGAGTGTGTCAAGCCAAAACACTGAAGTTTTATTGATGAAAAGCCCATATTAAGGAGAGAGAACCGGAAACATCTCTGATTTATTAGGGATTGCAGGTTGGGTCAGGATTGAGATTTTATCCCTTCCGCGAGATAAAACGACAATTCTGTGTATTTATCCGTTTCCGGGCAGCAGACGGGGACAAATCTGCTGTTTCTTGATCTGATTTGATTCATACCCGGACGGATTGCCGCCGATCATCCACCTGGCGGACACCCGGAGATTTATTCATGAAACGGTCTTCTCTTCAGACAGGCATCATACCGGCCGGACTCCGGCGGAGATTCTGGCGGTCATACAAGGAGATGGCCATTGGTGAGGTCTTAACGAAAAAAAACCTCATCACCGAGAACCAGCTGCAGACGGCATTGAATGTTCAGAGAGATAATCTGGTCCGGCGCGGTCAGGCCGTCCCTCTCGGACAAATCATCGTGAAACTCGGCTATGCATCGGAAAAAGCGGTCGTGCAGGCGATTAACGAACACTATCGCCTGTCGATCACATCCCTTTCGGACAACATTAAAGAACTGGTAAGCCGGCTTCGCGGCAGTTTTACGGAGAGATTGCCCTCCCCGCGGATTCCGATATGGCTTCAGCTCTCCATTGCCACCATATTCGTGATTGTTCTGACCACTGTCGTAATCAATGTGGTTATTTTTAACCGGCAGAGAGAAAGACTTTATCAGCAGACCGTAGAAATCGGGATGGTCAGTCTGAAATATTTTGCCGCCAATGCGCGGATCCCCCTGCTTCAGGATGACATTCTCCGTCTGAACATGTTGATAAAAAATGCCGCACATGAGAAGGGGCTGCTCTATGCCGCCATTGTGGACAACAAGAACAAAATACGGGCTCACACGGATCACCGCATGATCGGCAAAACGTATGCCGGGATCGCGCATGCGGAAAAGCTGACCCGGAAGGGAGATATCACACATTTCAATTATGTGACTTTGGACGGCAAGCACGTCCTGAATCTCACCCAGGCCATCCGGTTCAAGGACAAACGTCTGGGGGAGGTCCACGTCGGAGTGTCCATTGATTTTATTGAGCAACTGATTCGCAAGGAACGCTCATCAGTGGTGTGGACGGCGTTGGCTATTACCTTTTTCGGTGTGGTGATTGCCATCCTGATGGGAATCCGTTTTTCCCGGCCGATTTCAATACTTCTCCAGGCTACCGAAGAAATCAGCCGGGGTAATTATCATTACCGGGTGGATCTGAAACGTAATGATGAACTGGGGAATCTGGCCAAGGCATTTAACCGGATGGCTGAAGAATTATGGAAAAATCTGTTACTGCAGAAATCCTTCGGCAAGTATGTGGGCACTGAAGTGCTCGATATGATTGCCGCGGACCCGGAACGGGTCTGGCTCAAGGGACACAGAAACGATGCAACGGTCTTTTTTGCTGACATCAGAGGTTTTACCCATTATTCTGACGCAAAGGAACCGGAAGAGGTCGTGGAAGAGCTGAACGAGTATTTTGAAATCGCGACCAAGGCCATCATCCAGTTCGGCGGGTATGTGGACAAGTTTATTGGAGATGCCGTGCTGGGTGTTTTCGGTGTTCCGGTCTATCGGCAGGATCACACGGAAAGGGCGGTCCGGGCGGCCATTTATCTCCAGCATAAGCTGAGCAAGGCCGGGATGGGCGGAAATCAGCTCCTCGGGTCCATAGGCATCGGCATTGATTCAGGAATCATTGTCTCGGGCAATATCGGTTCCCAGGTAAAGATGGAATATACGGTCATCGGGGACTGCGTCAATGTGGCATCCCGCCTGAATGGACTGGCGGGACCCGGGGAGATCATCATCAGCAACACGGTGCGAGAGCATCTGAGCGGCATTATAGCCGTGGAGGAACTTCCGCCCCAGCAGATCAAGGGAAAGTCGGAACCTGTCAAGACGTTCAAGGTGCTGGGCACGAAATAAGAGAATCCTGATTATTCGTTACAGCGAACTGAAATTTGCGGACATGTTTTTATCATCAGGTCCCCGGCGGCGGGAAGACGGTTTACCATGAACATGAAAACGGAATCCCTCATGCGCAGAACGGCTGTCAAATCCCGTGCAGGATGTTTTCTCCTGTCTTTTTTCCTTTTCCTGAGTGCCTGTGCGACGACCCCCAGGGTCCGTGTGTATAACGATTTTGTGATCGTGCGCACGACGCCCAGCGACACGCTGTCTTCTCTGGCCGTGCAATATCTGCATGACGCTGAAAAAGCCTGGGAGATTGCGGAGTTCAACGGCGTGACCTCTCTGACTCCGGACTGTGAAGTGGTCATCCCACTGGTCCCTTTCAGACGGGGTGGCTTGAGACCCGACGGCTATCAGACG